>NZ_JAUBPB010000072.1:10333-36696 GCF_036700545.1 Microcoleus sp. SVA1B4 | reverse complement strand
GCCCGTCCTTTTTGGACGGGCGGGACGCCCATCCCACTTTCAAGAGTGGAAGTTATTTAATTCTCATTCCTTAGTTGGGCGAGATAATTGACATACTGGTGAAGGCGATCGGTTTCAGTGTCAAGTAAACGACTAGCCCAAGAATGTACATTAAGTTGCGATCGCATTTCTCGAAATACCGCAGCATCCCCGCGATTGTCTAGAGGAAAAACCCAAGCATCAAATCCTGCCGACTTGAGACGGCTAACAGTTCCCTCGCCATCTTGCACCCACAATTGAGGGCTAATGCGAAGGGGTTGACAGGAATATTCGCCGACAACCATTCCCCCCACAGAAACGCTAGCATCTTCTCCACGATTGGAAAGTTCTTGCAAAATAGCTTTGAGGGAATTGAGTTTTTTCCCGTCTTGTACTTGCTGCGGTGTCAGCTTGACAATGACCATTTCTAAAACTTCCACAGGCTTTGTCGATCGTACAACGTTGACTGGTTCCGCCGGCCAATGGTTATTTACTTCCGGTTGGGCATTCTCGATTTCCTCTTCAACCTGTACTGTTTCCACCGGCTTTGCAGTGTCTACAATTATCTGAATTTCCTCCCCATCTTTCTCGATTTTTCCACTAATCAGTAAGATAGCATTCTCTACCATGTAAGGTTTCACTTGTTCGTAAGCCTTGGGGAACACCACAGCTTTTATTTGAGCTGTCAAATCTTCTAATTGCAAAATTGCCATCGCATCGCCTTTTTTTGTCACTACCATTTTGATAGCGCTGAGCATGACAATAACTGATACTTTCCCCTTTTTATCTGCTAACTGTTCGAGAGTCACAACATCGGGGTCTGGGTTTACTTGCATGAGAAACTTTAGGGGATGTTCTGACACATAAAAGCCAAGCAGTTCTTTTTCTAAACGCAATTTCTCCTGTTTTTCATAATCTTTTATTAATTTAGATTTTGGCGCGGACTCATAGGTATTGACTGACTTGCCAAAGCTATTCCCACCTAACAAGTCAAAAAGATTACCTTGGCCGCTTTCTCGGTCTCTTTTGCGCTCTTGCGCCCATTTAATTACCCCTTCGAGGTCGTGTACTAATTGATTGCGGTTGTGTTCAATTTTATCAAAAGCACCGCATTGAATTAATGCTTCTAAAGCGCGGCGGTTGACAGAATGGAGATTTACGCGATCGCACAAATCAGCCAACGATTTAAACTTACCCCCTTCCTGCCGCGCCGCCAAAATATTTTCAATTGCCGATTCTCCCACATTTTTAACCGCCGAAATTCCAAACAGAATTTTATCTTTTGCAGCGCCCGTCATCTGTTTCGGCATCGGTGTAAAAGTAAGTTCCGAGCTATTAACATCGGGCGGCTCAACCTCAATACCCAGCTTCAGACAATTGGCAATATATTTCTGTACTTTATCCTGATCGCCCCTGTTAGCAGTCAGCAGTGCAGCCATGTATTCTAGAGGATAATTTGCCTTTAAATAGGCAGTTTGATAGGTAATATAGGCATAGGCCATTGAATGGGATTTATTAAAACAATATTCCGCGAATTGTAGCATCTGCGCGAATAACTTTTCAGCAATTCTTTGACTGACTCCATTCTTAGTTGCCCCGTCGATAAACGTTTCTTTTTGCTTCTGCATTTCATCAGCTTTCTTCTTGCCCATCGCGCGTCGCAATAAGTCAGCTTGACCCAAAGAATAGCCCGCCAAATCTTGAGCCATCCGCATAATTTGCTCTTGAAAGCAAAGCGTTCCGTAAGTCTCTTTTAAAATCGGTTCTAATAGCGGATGATCGTACTCAACTGTTTTACCGTGCTTACAGTCAATAAACTGAGGAATCAAACCTGCATCCAGCGGGCCAGGTCGGTAAAGTGCCAAAATAGAAGAAATATCATCCAGACAGGAAGGTTTGAGTTTTTTCACTACATCCAGCATTCCAGAGGATTCTAGCTGAAAAATACCTTCTAAATCTCCTCTTTCTAAAAGTCTATAGGTTTTATCTACATCATCGGGTAACTTTTTGATTCGGCCAAAAGTCTCTTGAGCTCTGCGCTCTATATCAGAAGGTAGCATTTCTGGATCGACAATTAGATTTTGGGTTTGTTTAATATAATCAACAGTTTTCTGGAGCGTTGTTAAGTTTTTCAATCCCAAAAAGTCCATTTTCAGCAGCCCCAAAAATTCCAAATCTTCCATGAAATATTGGGTAATCACAGCCCCCTCATTATTTTTTTGCAGCGGTACAAGTTCATCCAACGGCTCTGAAGAAATTACCACACCTGCTGCGTGAACGCCATAGGTTTTGTTGGTTCCTTCAATACGAATTGCCATGTCAATCCACTGACGGACTGGGACTTCAGTACCAGTTTCTGCATTTATGCAAATTGTATTTTCATAGTTGTCTTTAAATTCCTGTGCAGGTGTGTCATTGGAAATCATCACTTTAAGTTTTTCCGGTTTTCCCCGGGACACGGGAATTAATTTTGCCATTTCGTCGGCTTTTTTGTAGGGAATACCTAACACCCGGGCCACATCTTTCAATACAGCTTTGGATGTCATTCTGTTGAAAGTAATAATTTGCGCTACGCGCTCGCTACCATATTTTTCAGTAACGTATTTAATCATGTCGTCCCGCCTTTCTATGCAGAAATCGCTATCAATATCTGGCATAGATTTGCGTTCGGGATTGAGAAATCGCTCGAATAGTAGCCCGTGGTGTACGGGGTCTATATTGGTGATTTTGAGGACATAGGCAACTAGAGAACCGGCGGCAGAACCGCGTCCTGGCCCTACGGGAATATCGTTGTCTCTCGCATATTTTATGTAGTCCCAAACTACTAAAAAGTATTCTGAAAAGCCCATCTGCTGAAGCATTTTCAGTTCGTATTCTAGTCTTTGTTTGTAGACTGGGGGGATTTCATTTCTGGTTCTGGCTTTGAGGCGTTCTAACAGTCCCAGCCAGGATATTTCTTCTACATAAGTATCGGCTGTATGTTCTGGGGGAATTGGAATTGTGGGAATCCGAGCTTCTCCTGTGAGCTCGTATCTCGATACTTTATTTGCGACCTCTAAAGTGGTTTCGATCGCCTCTTTGATTGTTTCATCATCCAAATGGTCTCGAAACAGTTGCGCCATCTCCTCTGCGGACTTAAGATATTCAGTACCGCTGTAGCGCATCCGCTTGTCTTCTTCAATCAGTTTGTTGGTGTTAATGCACAGCAAAGCATCGTGTGCTTCTACGTCGTTGCAGGAAATATAGTGAGAATCATTGGTGGCAATTATTTTAATTTTGAGTTCGCGGGCAATTTTGACGATTTCAACATTAACAATCCGGTCTTCCGGGGAACCGTGGTCTTGAATTTCTATATAGTAATCTTCTCCAAATACTTCTTTATACCACCCTGCTACTTCACGGGCTGTATCTAGCTTGTTTTGCAGAATCATTTGGGGAACTTCGCCGCCCAAACAAGCACTGGTGACAATTAAACCTTCGGAGTATTGTTTTAGCAGTTCCTTGTTGATGCAAGGTCGGGCAAAAATACCTCTTTCTGGCATTCCCTTTAAGTGGGAAATTGTGGTTAGTTTGACGAGGTTTTTATAGCCTTGGGTATTTTTAGCTAAAACAACTTGATGGTATTTTCTTCTACCTCGAACTTTTACTTCAATGTCGCCGTTGACGACATACATTTCATTGCCAATAATCGGCTTGATATTTTTATTTCGGCAAACTTTGATTAGCTCGATCGCGCCGTACATCACCCCGTGGTCTGTAAGGGCGATCGCGGGCATCCCCAATTCCACCGCCCGTTCTGCGAGCTGTTGTAGCTGAGAAGCCCCATCTAGTAAGCTATAATCGCTGTGAATGTGCAAACCAACGAAGGACATAGGGATTTAAAATATAAGATTTGAGAATTTAGATTTTACACCATCGGCGTGTCAAAGGGTAAAATAAAAAACAAAGCTTTATATCACTCTTGAGCTGGTTTATGCTGGGGCTTCTGAAAGTGCAAAAGATGAGGTTGTCGCGGTATTGATGATGGAAGGGGTAAATTATTCTCGATCGCGATCGAAGTTTTACAAACTTGCTTGTTTCAAATAACCTTCCAAATCTTTAATCCGTTCTTGCGTCACTCTGGCCCTGCAATAACCGTAGGTAGAAGCAGCCAAACTACCGCCTTCAAACTGTCCTTTTGCATAATCACAATTTTCATCTCGAAATTTAATCCAAGTACGCTGTGCCACCGTCAATCTCTGCTTTTGTCTACTGCTGATTTTTGCTTGCAGTTGCTTATAAACTTGATTGAGCTTTTTGTCGGCAGCCTCAAACTCTTGACTAGAACACATATTCATGTCTAGCGTGGTTTGAGGACTTTTGCAGTTAGGTTGTTGGGCGACTTGTACGGGAATGTTGCTGGCTTTGCTGGGAAGCAAAAATCCGGCTGTCAACAAAAGCAAACTTGCGACAAATTTTACCCAAAGAGTGCTATTTTTCACTTACTTTCTCCCTTTTTTTAATCTTTAATTTTCTCTGCTGGCTGCGCCGATCGCCAAATCCACCAAGCCGCCGCCCACAAAGTAAAATTGCCGAAGAGAGTCATCGCCGCTTGCAGGGTAACAATCCATTCTAGGGCTGGGGAGTTGTCAAAATAGTGCCATGTACAGGCACACATAGCGCTCACGAGAGCGGGCAGCATTCCGGCGGAAAGGGCCCACCAAGCTCGGTTTTGAGTGACTTCGCCGTAAGTCCAAATTAACCAGATGGCGGCAATCCACTCGACGACGCTAGAGACGTGAATAATCCAGGTGGGAATTGACAAAGCGTGCATTTTTTGTATTGTGAACGAAGATGTATTTATTTGTTTAAGGCAGTTGACAGTTAACTGTTGACTGTTAACTGTTGACAGTTAACTGTTAACTGTTAACTGTTAACTGTTAAAATAATTTATGGCTTGATCGCAACAATTAGATATTGTAATAGTTATATTCCCATCATAAACAAACAAAAGAGTAGAAATGCGAGCAATTTTGTGCGGCTATTACGGTAAAGGCAACGGCGGCGACGAGGCGCTGTTGGCATCGCTACTGCAAATGTTACCAGATGGCGTGACGCCGATCGTCCTGTCTGGCAATCCTGTCGAGACAAATCAGCGGTATGGGGTAGCTGCGCGCGATCGTATGAATGCCTTTCAAGTTATCGAAGCACTCCGCACCTCCGACGCGCTAATTTGGGGCGGCGGTAGTTTAATCCAAGACGCTACTAGCATTGTGAGCCCTTTCTATTATGGTGGTTTGATGGGATTAGCGCAGCAGATGGGCTTAAAAACTGTTGCTTGGGCCCAGGGAATTGGCCCTTTGAAGCGCGAAATGACTCGCAAGTTATCTCAGCGCTGTTTTGCTGGATGCACTGCCGTCAGCGTGCGGGATAAAGGTTCAGCTACTTTACTTGCAGATTGGCAAATTCCCTTTACTTTAGCGCCCGATCCTGTGTGGGCTTTGGAGAATTCTCCCGTGTCAGGTTTGTGGGATTTGCCGGCGCCCAGAGTTGCTGTTTGTTTGCGTTCTCACTCTACACTAACTCCCGCCCGTTTGTCAATCTTAACTCAAGCTTTAGTTGACTTTCAAAAAGCAACTCGCACCTTAATTTTGCTGCTGCCTTTTCAAGCGTCTCACGACTTAGAAATTGCCCAACATTTGCACGAAGCGCTGCCCAAAAGGAGCCGCATCCTCAGTTTAGACGATCCGAGAAAGTTGAAAGGAGTGTTCCGGGGAGTCGAAATGGCGATCGGGATGCGCTACCACAGTTTAATTATGGCAGCATCCGAAGAATGCCGCTGTTTTGCCCTCAGCTACGATCCGAAAGTCAGCCAGTTAATGGAAGAGCTAGAAATGCCGGGATACTTATTATCAGAATTGCCAGACGATCCTTATTTAATCAGCAAAACCTGGATCGAACACTATGCCAACGGCGACGCATTATCGCCAGAAAGGATAAAATTTATTGTAGGGCGATCGCTCTTTCATCGCGAAGTATTGCGAGCCGCGCTCCAGTAATCTCATTGAGAGGTGAAATACAATGACAGCCAGTACAGCCAACTTAAAAATTACCTGGGAAAAATTGCCAGACGACTTCATTTTAGACGAGGAACCAGTGGAAAATATCGACCAACCCTTGCTCGCTGCGGCCTTGCGAGAAATTTTAGAAATCGCAGGGCTAATAGTAGCAGGAATATTAGTTGCCCCAAACATGGGAATTTGTGCGACAGTAGACAGCAAGCTAGTTATCAAAGCTCCAGATTGGTTTTATGCCCACAACGTCCAGCCGCTGGAAAATCAAGAAATTCGCCGCAGTTACACTCCCAACTTAGAAGGGGAAATTCCGGCGATCGTGATGGAATTTTTATCAGCTACTGCCAACGATGAATATTCTCGCAAAAAAACTTATCCCCCCGGAAAATGGTTTTTTTACGAGCAAATATTGCGAGTGCCAGTCTATGCACTTTTTGAACCAGCCGCCGGAGTGTTAGAAGTCTACCAGTTGGATTCATCAGGAAAGTATGAAGTACAACCACCCGATGCTTTCGGCCGTTATTGGATTTCTGGAGTTGGATTATTTCTGGGTGTTTGGTATGGCACAAAAGCCGAAAGAACGGGATATTGGTTGCGCTGGTGGGATGAAAGCGGAGAGATGTTATTGTGGGGAGCAGAGATGGTAGAAAGAGAAAGGCAGCAAAGGGAAATAGCCCAACAACAAGCCGAACAAGAAAGGGAACTGGCCGAACAAGAACGAGAACGATCGTCCATATTGGTCGCACAATTAAGAGCATTAGGCATTGAACCAGAAGCTTAAAAATAGGCGATGCTATTCTAGCGAAAATTATTGCCAGCAGTTCTACCGGATTCTTACTAAGAGGTAAAATACCATGACATTCAATCCAATTCAATCCAAAATATCCTGGGAAAAATTGCCAAAAGATTTCATTTTAGACGAGCACCCCCTGCAAGATATCGACCAGCCTTTGCTCGCCGCCGCCTTACGGGAAAGCTTAGAAATTGCGGGGCTAATTTTGGAGGGAACATTAGTTGCGCCTCATCTGGCGATTTGTGTAAATTTCAACGATAAGCTAGTTATAAAAACTCCCGATCTGTTTTATGCCACCAACGTACAGCCCCTTCCCGATCGAGAAATTCGTCGCAGTTATACCCCCAAGCTAGAAGGAGACATTCCGGCAATTGTCATGGAGTTTTTGCCAGATAATCCTCCTAGTTATCAGGATGAATATTCTGCAAAACAAACTTATCTCCCCGGAAAATGGCATTTTTACGAACAAATATTGCAAGCTCCAATCTATGTAATTTTTGAACCTGCGATCGGAGATTTAATAGTATATCATTTGAATTCATCAGCACAGTATGAAAAACAGCAACCAGATGCAAACAATCGTTATTGGATTGCAGGAGTTGGTTTATTTCTGGGGGTTTGGCAGGGAACAAAAGCCGAAAGAACGGGATATTGGTTGCGCTGGTGGGATGAGAGCGGAGAGATGTTATTGTGGGGAGCAGAAATGGTAGAAAGGGAACGGCAGGAAAAAGCAAATGTTCAACAGCGGGCCGATCGACTAGCCGCCCAATTAAGAGCCGCAGGCATGGAACCAGAAGCCTAATGCAATAATGAGCAATTAAACTTTGCCGAGGAAAAGTTTTAATTGCTAATTAACTAAAAAGTATTAGACAACATCGCAAAAATCAATATTTATCGGCGTTAATCAGCCTTCATTAGCCGTTCAAAATTACATTCAGGAGACAGCAAAATTGGCAAGAGTAAGAGTGCGGGAACACGTCAATCCCCTATCAATTAGATATCAAGCATCTGCAAGTCCCCCGGATTGGACTAAAATCTATGCCGACTTAAATTTACCGCTGCATTTAGATATCGGCTGCGGCAGAGGACGGTTTTTGTGGCACATGGCACAAATCCAAACTGACTGGAATTTTCTCGGCTTAGAAATTCGGGAACCTCTGGTAGAAGAGGCGAATCTGTGGCGGGACGAAAAAGGCTTGACAAATTTGCACTATTTGTTTTGCAATGCGAATAGTTCCCTGAAGCCAATTTTAGAAACTTTACCCGCAGGCACTTTGCAGCGAGTTAGCATTCAGTTTCCCGATCCGTGGTTCAAGAAAAAGCACCACAAACGGCGGGTGGTACAGCAGGAATTAGTCGGCGAATTGGCAACTTATCTGGCAATTGGCGGCGAAGTTTTTATCCAGTCAGATATTGAGGAAGTAGAAAGCGAAATGTGCGATCGCTTTTCATCTCACCCCAGTTTTAAACGTCAAAATGGGGGCGAATGGCTAGCAGAAAATCCCCTACCTGTGGCTACTGAAAGAGAAATTGCTACTCTGAAACGGGGCGAACCAGTTTATCGAGCACTGTATCAAAAATAATGCTCGCTTTTCCCAACTCACCTTTGTCATAAATGTTATAACTTACATCTTGCACCTTGGTTAGGAACAGGCAAGATGCCTGTTCCACAAAACTTAATTTTCTTGTGGAACTTTATTTAGGAACAGGCAAGATGCCTGTTCCACAAAACTTAATTTTCTTGTGGAACGGGCATCTTGCACCTTGGTTAGGAACAGGCAAGATGCCTGTTCCACAAAACTTAATTTTCTTGTGGAACTTTATTTAGGAACAGGCAAGATGCCTGTTCCACAAAACTTAATTTTCTTGTGGAACGGGCATCTTGCCCGTTAATAAAAAAATTATTTCTAGCTTAAACCCAAGATGGCAGCCACATCCTAATTTTCCATTCCATTTGCGACAAAGGCAGTCCCAAATAGATAGGCATCCAGAAAATAAAAGCACCCAAAACCAGAAAAATAATTGTTACCCCCATCCCTCGGAGTCGAGTTTGAGGGCTGTGCAGCCACCTGTCAACCCACCAAGCAAGTGCTAAGGCTGAAAACACAGAACAGCCCATATAATGGTACAAAAATATGCAGCGAGTCACCTTCACCCAAGGCAGCAAATTAGCGGCCCAATTAACTATTAAATATAACCCCAGCCACATTTCAGCAGTCGGCGGAAACAAAATCGGCCGCTGCTGTTCTATGGTGTCAACAGAAGCCTCGCTGCGCGTTTGCAGCCACACCAAAATCCGGTGAACTAAAAGTCCTATTACTAGCACTAAAGCTAAGGTTGACAGCCACCAAAGGAAGGGATTTCCCATTGCGTGAACGTCAAAAATTACCTCAGTTGCACCTTCAGGTAAAGGCGGCAAAACCGGATCTGGTTGGGCATTGTTGCTAGCTTTTTTGAAGAAGTAAACTATCGGGCGCAGCATCAACGGCCAACCGTACCACGCGGAACAGTAAGGATGTACATCTGGGCCGCTTTTAATCCGCTGGTGATAAGTCAAAATTTCCGTTTGCATCTGCCAGAAATTGGGAGTTGGATTAAAGTGCAGGTGAGGAATCCAGGATATGCTATAAACTAAAATAGGAATAATAGCTAGACTAAACCATACTTCTATAAAACTGAGTTGAGTCAGTTTTTGTACGGGACTTTCGGGAGGAATTAGAGCCGAATTAACCTCGCGAACCTGTTCTTCATCTTCTTTGTTTCCCTGAATAAAACGAACTGCCCAAGCGCACAGCAACATCAGATAAGTACCGAAAAGAAACCACAATCCGTTCCATTTGATAGCCGCAGATGCGCCGAAACCTATCCCGGCTAGCACCAGCCAAAACCAGCGCTTCTTACCTTCAGCTTCTACTGATTTTAAAATAAATAACTGGCCTAATATTCCAAACAAAACTAGATAAATGTTGTTCAGCGCGTAGCGAGATTCAACTAAAAACAAACCGTCGCAGGCGATAAATAAAGCAGCCAGAAAAGCAAAGGTGCGGCGCCCAACGAGCTGATAAGCTAGGGCTCCGACAACTAGGGGAATAAAGGAACCTGTGAGAGCATTCAGCCAGCGGTAATCCCAAGGAGAAAGCAGGGAGCCAGCCATACTGTTGACGGCGGTTTTGCCGAAGGGAAGGTGAGTGCCGATCCAAATGCCGATCGCAATTATGTACTGGCTCAGAGGCGGGTGAGCGTTGAAAAAAGGAGTTTTTGTGAGATAATTGTTGGCAAATTTAGCGTAATAAACCTCGTCAAATACTAAAGTGTTAAATCTCTCTAGTTCCCAAAAGCGGAGAGTTAAGGATAGGAGGAACACCCCGATCATTCCCAGGGCAAAAACAAAATTTGATTTGTTGGATTGTTTTTTGTTGGGGTTCATAAAACATCAAAAAATAGTAGATGCTAGGTTTGGGGGCGATCGCTAATTTAAAAATACTGAATTGAGAATAGCGTAAAAATTACAATTCTGACTTTTAATACCAGTTTAAAACAAGAATGCAACTGTAGACCCGTGCTCCCAAACCCGATAGTCATCAGGGGAGCATCTCAATGAAAGCAGCCCAGCCCAAAATTGGAGTTAGGAGTCAGGAGTCAGGAGCCAGGAGAAAACAGGAAGAAGGAAGAAGGAAGGAGCCAGAAGAAGTGTTTTTACAAATATGAGATGCTCCCGTCATCCGTCATTCCCCATTCTTTAATCTAAAATCGTTCGAGTGAGCGCTCACGCCGAAGTCTAAAATCTCAAATGGTATAACCTTCGCTGCGGCAAACCCGATCGCACGCTGCCCATGAAAACTAATCTAACATCATACCAAAAAAAGCGGCTCCGCTTGTCGCAGAACCGCCGTCACAGAGGATGAAAAATCAAAACTTAACGCACAGCGCCCTGTACTGAAGGTGATTCAATTGTTTTCATGAAGTACAGCTTCACTAATTGCCAGCCGTTCGACAGATACAAAGGCAATTTTTGGAAGAACTGCAAGAATTTCGGAGTATTAGAAGCAACAATTGCTGTCAACTGCTGATTGTTCTTGAGGCAAATATCCAGGCGTTCATAAAATTCTGGATTGTTCACGTCGAGCATGACGGGGAATACGCGACCTGCTGTTTCGTTGGTTTTTTTAATCACTTCGATGTCGTATTCGCGAGCATCAAGTCCGAGCGATCGATAAAAACCGGCACGCTGGATATCATTGAGATACATTGTCGCGAACACTGACAGCAAGAAGAAACGGCACCAAAGCTTAGCGCGCCAATCATTCAACATCTGAGGCTGAGCTCTCATCACCGCATCGAAGAAATCTCCGTGGCGGTTTTCATCCTGGCACCAATTTTCAAAGAATCGGAAAATCGGATAAATCTGGTCTTCAGGATGGGCTTTTAAGTGCTGATAAATCGTGATGTAGCGCCAATAACCAATCTTTTCAGACAAGTAAGTCGCGTAGAAAATAAACTTCGGCTTAAAGAATGTGTAACTGCGGCTCTTTGTCAAGAAACCCAAATCCAGGGACAAATTAAAGTCGGACAGGGCTTTGTTGAGGAATCCGGCGTGCCGCGCTTCGTCGCGGGACATCAGCAAGAAACCTTCGGCCAGCACTGGATTTTTGTCCTTGAGCTTGCGTGCCAACTCTTTGTAGAGCAAGAATCCAGAAAACTCAGCGGTGCAGGAACGTTCCAGGAATTCAATGAACAACTGGCGCTTTTCGCCGTCGATGTGTTCCCAAGATTGCTCGAACTCGGCATCACGCACGAAGTGGTTGCGGTTGTAGTCAACGCGGAACTCTTCAATAATTGCTTTTAGTTCGGCTTCATTTACGGAGATGTCCATTTTGGCCATCTCGTCAAAATCTGTTGTGTAAAATCTCGGCGTGAGAATAGTTTCTTTGGCTGGGGCTTTCACTCCCGGCCGCAGTTCTTCAAAAGTGGGTTTTTTGAGGGAATCTACCATATGTTTATTGGATTTCTGCTTATAACTACTCGCTTGTTTCCATTGTCGGGTACTGCGGGCGATCGCGCTCGTGTATGTCCGGCCAGCGCTGGCGGCGCGCTTGCTTTGGCGCTCCGTGTGGAATCCAGGTCTAAGCTGCTGTAATTTCCACGCCCTCCAGTTTACCAAGCTCTCGCCCGCGAAAATATGTTGCTGGCGTTAAGAATTGCTACGCAAAATTACTCATGGGCATGGGAATGGGGCATGGGGCATGGGGCATGGGGCCTAGGGCATGGGGAATTGGGGAATTGGTAGTAAATAACCAATAACTTCGGACTATGCACAAATATCTGCTGGTGTCAAACTGTTCAAACACCAGATAGAAAGTACAAAATGGATAAAAGGACTCCAATTCTTAGAATAACCAGGCAGGACGGTCAGAAAATGAGCAATTTAGGTGTTAGTTACCTTTTATGGGCAGCTTGTTTTTTCGGCCCATTCGGACTCCACCGCCTCTACAACGGCAAGATTGGTACGGGTTTGCTGTGGCTGTTTACCTTTGGTTTGTTTGGGTTTGGGCAATTGTTTGACTTGCTGCTGCTGCCGAACATGGTGGACGAACGCAATGCCAGTCTCAGGGGCAAACTCGGCGTATCTCGCGAAGGTATACCGCTATATCCCAGCAACGGGGCGATCGCCGCGACATACCCCAAGCAAACTCCAGACCAGTTAGGGGTTAAACTCCTGAAGGCAGCTTATACCAAGAACGGAAGATTATCTGTCACCCAAGGGGTGATGGCAACCGGCGCTACTTTTGCCGAAGTGGAAGAGGCTTTCACGGCACTGCTCAAAACGGATTATGTGAGTATCGAGAACGATGCGGTAACTGGCGTCGTGATCTACCACTTTCACGAACTTTAGCTGCTGCGGGTGCGTGATCTAGGGGATTTTGTCTATTTTTCCAGAAGCTAATCGCTGACGCACCTTACTACTTGATATTGGTTGGTGAGCAGTTATTGCCGTTTTTTGAGTAAGCATTGCCGACAAAATCGGCTAGAATGTTTGTTTGTCTATATAAGCAGAAAGTATTTAGCGTCATGGCAGTCCCTAAGAAGAAAACCTCCAAATCCAAGAAGAATATGCGTAAGGCCACATGGAAGCGCAAAGCTGTAGTGGCAGCTCAGAAAGCTCTGTCTCTGGGCAAATCTGTTCTGACTGGACGTTCCAACAGCTTCGTGTATCCCGGCAATGAAGAAGAGGAGGAAGAATAGAAACGGCATACCGGGCATGGGGCGAACCCGATGCCCGATCGATCAATCCTTTTTTGCTGTGGGTAAAATCAGCATGGCATCGCCAAAGGAATAAAAGCGGTACTGATGCTCGATCGCTTCTCGGTACAAATCCAACAGCCGAGGCCTTCCAATCATCGCACTTATCATCATCATCAAAGTAGAGCGGGGCAAGTGAAAATTGGTAATCATCCCCTCTACAACCCGCCACTTGTAACCAGGGTAGATAAACAAATTAGTCTGGCCGCAAAAAGGTTGCAAGGAAAAATCGCCACTCGCGGCCGCGGCTCCCTCTAAAGCTCGCACTGCTGTTGTACCCACGGCAATGATCCGCCCGCCTCGGGATTGAGTTTCCCGGATTTTCTCGACGGTGGCGGCGGGTACTTCCACCCATTCGCCGTGCATTTTGTGAGCCGTCACGTCTGCCACCTCCACCGGGCGAAACGTCCCTACTCCGACGTGTAAGGTGACAAAAGTTTTTTCGATTCCCCGCTGTTCCAAGCGGCTGAACAATTCTTCGGTGAAGTGCAGGCCTGCTGTGGGGGCCGCCACCGCCCCAAGCCGATCGGCATAAACAGTCTGGTACTGTTCCGCTGAAGCTTGGGAATTTTCGATGTAGGGCGGCAGGGGTATGTGGCCGTATTCGTCCAAAAACTTCACCAGATTCTCATCTGTGGGGATGTCAAACTCCAACAGCCGTCCCCCTGTGGCGTCGTCCCTCTCTATAACTGTTGCAGTCAAGCGACGACGATGGGGGGGCATCGTGGCATCGGGAAGGCAACAGCAAGGAGCTGTGGTAGAGTCCTCACAGGCAGGGGCGATGGGATCAAACTCAATTTTTGCTCCCAACTTTAAGCGTTTCCCCGGTTTAACCAAAGCCAGCCAACAGTTGTGCTGCCGTTCTTCCATCAATAATATCTCCACAGCCGGGCCGTTGGGTTTGTGCCCGTAGAGCCTCGCTGGCAGCACGCGGGTGTTGTTCAGTACCAGCAAGTCGCCCGGTTGCAGCAAATCGGGTAAATCCCTAAAAATCCGGTGTTGCTGGCTGCTGGGAGAATCTACAGCCAGCAAGCGAGAACTGTCCCTCGGCACTACGGGATTTTGGGCAATGCGCGAGGGCGGAAGTTCGTAGTCGTAGCCGTCCAAAGACCAGTCCATCTCTGTCATCAAGTGAATTCCTGTGCGATCGATCTGTCAACTGGGTAACAAATTGGGTAAAAACCCCCATCCAAAGTCGGGTGCTTTTCCCCTTGTGGTGGCGGGTATACCCCGCGAGGATAGAGGTATAGCATCAGCTTTGCTCATAAGGATCGTTATGGAATACCTCTACTACATCGCCAATACTAGCCTTACTCTGAGAGTCGTGGATTACCTACGCACGGCTCATCATCTTCCCTTGCAATTTATCACTGTTATTCACCAAATTGACGGCTGGGTGGTAAAGGTGAAAATGAGCCAATACTTAACTCCCGAAATGCACGGGGATTTTCGGGCTTTTATGAACGAACTCGGGATTCCTTACGATCCTGAAATTCGCTTGCAAATGGCGCTTTGGAGTTTGGAAACCGGACAGTCGCCACTGAGCGTGATGCGCCGCTACCAGGTGGCCGTGGTTTGTCACGGCAGCCCTGACCGCAAAGAAATTGAAGCGTTTCGCCAGCAGTTTGTCAAGGGTCTGGGATATTGCCCGGAAACTCTGGCCTAGATTGCTACGCATATACATTAACTGTGATGACAGAACAGGAGAGGGAGAGAAGGGGAAAGCGGGAGAAGATTTAACGCTTTTTTCAGCTCCGTTAAAGCTCAAGAGAGAACTGCGCGACAGCCTAGGCAAGTTAACAATTAAAAATTACCTAGTGGCATTGGTTTGAGATTTTACCCTCTAAATTTTAATTATATATTTTTAAATGCTAAAAGCCGATCGAATGTATTCTTGCAGGGTGAGTCGGTAGTTACCTGCAACGGCGGATTGAGAGTTCGCTGCTGTTAATGGTGGTAAGATTTGCTTAGTGTTTTGTTGTGAAGGTTCGCACCTGACTAAGGCGACATCAAAGCGACAATAATTATTGGCTAAATCTGGATGGGTGCTTAAAAATATTTCGGCTGTTTGCCAAAGTTTGGCTTGTTTTGTGGTAGTAATAGCCAACATTCCACCAGCATCCCAATTTCCCCGGCGGCGAGTTTTCACCTCTACAAATGCTAATGTTTGGGATGTGTGATTGGGAAGACTTCGGTTTTTTGCGCTTTCTTCATCTCTTCCGAGTGCGATGATGTCAATCTCTCCCCAGCGACAGTGCCACTGGCGGTGCAGGATTTCCCAACCTTGCTGCTGCAACCAGTCGGCGACTAAGTTTTCTCCCAATGTGCCGATATCCCTAGAGTTTGGGGATTGGGGGGAATTGGAGTCAGCGGTGGCAAGCGGGCGATTCCCTACGGGATAGCTACGCTTGACGCGCTTTCTGGTAGAATTCAATTCTGAACTGTCACGACTGCTCATTAGCTTGAACTTGTATGATGATTTCTCGAATTCGCCAACATATTGATACTTTCTTGCTGAGTTTTGTTATTTTAGCAGTAATTGCCGCTGGGGCGATCGGCATTAATCCCGCACCGGCTTTCGCTTTGGATCACGACAAAGAAATCCTAGTCGGGGCTGATTTTACTGGTCAAGTTCTGACTGACGACAGTTTTAATAAAGCCAATCTTCGCAACAGCAATTTTACTAATGCAGATTTGCGGGGCGTCAGCTTTTTTGCGGCCAATATGGAAGAAGCAAATTTAGAAGGCGCTAATTTCACGGGTGCTACTTTAGATTTAGCTCGCATGATGAAAGCAAATTTAACTAATGCTATCCTTGAGGGTGCTTTTGCTTACAATACCAGACTCGAAGGAGCTATTATTGACGGTGCTGATTTTACAGAGACACTGCTGCGAGACGATATGATAGAAAAACTTTGTAAAGTGGCAAAAGGTACTAATCCCGTGACGGGTAGAGATACTCGCGAAACTCTTTTTTGCGATTATTAAAAGGGTCGTTGAATAAAGTAATAAAGTCCTTAGTACAAACGGGTTCTTAGTAGGGACTTTATTCCTTATATCAGTTTAAAAAAATGTAACCGCACGCAAGCTTCAAACCCAGGGCTGTTTCATTCTCTTGTAGGGGCAATCCGACCCCTACTCCCCGTGGTTGCCCCGATATCTGAAACCCCTACCCGCTCGTCTATGGGCTGGGCGGGCACTCTTGGCACCGCCCCTACAAAACCCTGCTTTTCCGTAGGGGCAATCCGACCCCTACTCCCCGTGGTTGCCCCGAAACAGCCCTAGCTTCCCACCTATATCGAACGAGTCATCTCCAATCTCCAATCTCCAATCTAAAATCTAAAATCTAAAATCTAAAAGGGTATTAGCCCCAAGGCACGGAGGTTAAATCGTAAAAATTAACTTGACGCAGCCGCTCTAATTCCTTGAGCCATTCTTGTTCGGCACAGAATAGTTGGTGATATTCTATCGCCTCTTCGCCACTGCTAGCGGCCTTGGCTTTTTCCCACATATTGAGTGCAATCCGGCGGCGCTTCATGCTGATAATTTGCTCGATACAGGCAAGGGCTGATCTAATTACTAGAGGTGCGCGATAAACGTTTCTTTCTGAGAACTCATTTAAGTGAAATAAATGGGAAATTTGATTTAGTTGATTGGGATATTCAATGAAGCTATCTTGCAATTTCAATATTAACTCAGAAGGCGCTACTTGTAAAGACATTTTGTGCAATATTTCTGCATTCACAATCTGATGCCACAAAAATCTGTGGTGAGAAAGGCTAAACTGCACGTCTCTAGCTTCTATTGCTTCTATGACATCTTGGCGATATTCGGGACAGTGCAAATAAATCTGCAATAATTGCGCTTCTGCTTCTTCTAAAAGACTGCGGGCTACGGCAGATAAGCTTGATTTTGAGCTTTGGTTTTCGCCGCTTGCACGCTGCTTTTTATATTGTTTGTTCGGCTTCAGCTTGTTTCTAATTAACAGGGGCATTGTCAAAGATTCGTCTTGACTCTGCCGCTTTGCCCAATCGCTGACTACTTGATTGAGTAAGTTTTCAGCAATCATTTTTGTGAGTCTAAAATCTCCTTTGCTGAGAATTTCGGCGCACTTTTGCAGGTAATGTGCTAGCTGATTGTCGTCAGTGATATTGGTTAATAAATTAATGATTTTTTTTGTGACTTGCTGGGAAGTATCGGCTTGCTTCAAATCTTGATTGACGAGCATTTGTTGCAGTTGCCAGTCGAGCCACAATGGAGCATTTTCCAGCAATTCTCGATATTGTTCTGGGGAGTATGTTTTGAGATATTCGTCGGCATCTTTGCCGTCGGGAATGTTGAGCACCCGCAGTTGGACTTCTCCTTGATAAGCGAGTTTTTCTATTTCTCCAATAGCGCGTTCTGCTGCTTGAGTTCCTGCTTTGTCGGCGTCGAAGTTGAGGATAATTTGTTTGGAGTCCGTGTAGCGCAATAACTGCCGTACTTGGTTTAAACTTAAGGCTGTGCCGAGGGAAGCGACGGCGTTGGAGATGCCGGCGGCCTGAAGTGCGATCGCATCAAAGTACCCCTCTACAACCACTGCGCGATCGGCTTTGCTAATGGCTGTTTTCGCTGTATCTAAGGCGAATAAAGTTTTGCCTTTATCGAAGAGTTCTGTTTCGGGAGAATTGAGGTATTTCGGCTGTTCGTCGCCGAGAGCTCGGCCACCGAAACCGATGACTCTGCCTTGGGTGTCACGAATGGGAATCATAATGCGATTGCGGAAGCGATCGTAATAACCGCTGCCGCCATTTTTTCGCGGTACAATTAATCCAGCTTGTTCTACTAATTGCGCCGGATAATTTTTCTGTTCTACTAAATAACTGTAAAGTGCTTCCCAACCTTGGGGTGCATAACCTAATTGAAATTGTTGGAGAGTTTCTTCGCTTAGCTGGCGCTCTGATTTGAGATATGCTAAGGGTTCTTCTCCTTGGGTTTGCCGCAAAGCGTGTTCGTAAAAGTTGGCTGTTAGTGCTGAGATTTCATAGAGTTGTTCCCGCAGAGAAATTTGCCGCTGCAATTCTTGTCGGTGTTCCGGTTCGACTGTTTTGACGGGGACTTGATAATTTTTAGCTAATTCTAATACTACTTCGCTGAAAGGGCGTTTCTCCAATTCCATGAGAAACTTAAAAGCATTGCCGCCTGCACCGCAGCCGAAACAATAATACATTTGTTTGCCGGGACTGACAGTAAAGCTGGGAGATTTTTCGTCGTGAAAGGGACACAAACCTACGAATTCTTTCCCGCGTTTTCGCAAGACGACGCGACCTGAAATAACGTCTACTATGTCGGCTCTTTGTTTGACTTCTTCGATTGTTTCTGGATGCAGCCGGGGAACTTGCATAGGGCTATTTTAGGCAAATTGAAGTTATGTTTATTTGAGCGATCGCCCAATTCGAGTAAAGCTGAGGAGTGACTTTCAGGACTTGCGTAGAAAAACTCAAGAAACCGGGTTTTTATACCAGGGCTGATGGCTGTCACCGTGTTTTTTCGTAAAAAACTAGGTTTATCCGTAAGGCATAACTTTATTGTAAGATATTTACACTCACTGTAAGGAGCATCGAAAATAATGCGAATTTTAATGATGGGCGGTACTCGGTTTATCGGGGTTTATCTTACTAAGATTTTAGCAGCACAAGGGCATGAAGTGGTGTTGTTTAACCGGGGCAACAAGCCTGTACCGGTTTCGGGCGTGAAACAGATTCAGGGTGATCGCACAAATGTTGAACAACTAAAAGAAAAGTTATCGACGGTCGAGTTTGACGCGGTTTTTGACAACAACGGCCGCGAACTCAGCGATACAAAGCCTTTAGCTGAAATATTTAAAGGGCGGGTGCAGCACTTTGTTTACATGAGCTCTGCGGGGGTTTATTTGAAGTCGGATCAAATGCCTCATATTGAAGGGGACGCTACTGATCCTAAAAGCCGGCATTTGGGTAAGTGCGAAACCGAAAATTACTTGGCCGAGTCCGGTTTGCCTTGGACTTCGATTCGCCCGACTTACATTTACGGCCCCCAAAATTATAACGATTTAGAGGCTTGGTTTTTCGATCGCATTGTGCGCGATCGACCGATTCCGATTCCCGGTAACGGAATGCACTTCACGCAGTTGGGGCACTGTCAGGATTTGGCTAAAGCAATGGCGGCGGTTTTGGGGAACTCTAGGGCGATCGGGCAAATTTACAACGTTTCGGGCGATCGATTTGTCACCTTTGACGGTTTAGCACGCGCCTGCATTCAAGCAGCAGGCAAATCCCCTGATGCTATTAAGATTGTACACTACGATCCCAAACAATTTGACTTCGGCAAAAAGAAAGCTTTCCCAATGCGATTACAGCACTTTTTCGCTTCAGTTAATAAAGCTGTCACCGATCTTAACTGGCAGCCGGAATTTGACTTAGTTTCTGGCTTAAAAGATTCTTTTCAGAAGGATTATGTAGTTTCGGGGCGGGACAAAGCTGAGATAGATTTTTCAGTCGATGACGAGATTTTGAAAGCCGTTTGAAGTTAAGTTATAGTGGGAGCATCTCAATAGCAAAAATCTAGCACCCGCCCTAACCCTCCCCTTAGTAAGGGGAGGGAACAAGAAAGAAAGCAAACAGACTGTCACAGTAAGGTTGGCAGCCGTGTTAAGTACAAATGTCGAAGGAGAAAAATAACATGAGATTTATCAATCCCAAAATTGATTTTGCCTTCAAAAAAATATTTGGCTCCGCCCAGAGTACCGACATTCTGATTAGTTTTTTGAATGCCCTACTCTATGAAGGGCGATCGATAATTGAAAGTTTAGAAATCCTTGACCCTTATCTTGGCCCTCAAATAGCGGGAGTAAAAAACAGCTACTTAGATGTCAAAGCGCTACTTAATGACGGCACATACGTGATTATCGAAATGCAAGTTTTGAAGGTACAGGCCTTTGGCAAGCGAGTTTTGTACAATGCAGCAAAAACCTATGCACTCCAATTAACAAGGGGAGAACTATACAAGCAACTGCGACCTGTGATTGCTTTGACTATCACTGATTTTGAAATGTTTCGCGGCGAGCAAGATGTGATTTCGCATTTTGTCTTCAAAGAAAGAACTCGCTTGTCTGATTATCTACAAAATGACATTGAGTTAGTATTTGTAGAGTTGCCAAAATTTAAGAAAGAATTGGATCGACTGGAAACTCTTACGGACAAGTGGATTTACTTTATCAAAACTACTGGCACTTTGGATGAAGTACCTCAAACAATGGTCACAGTCCCTGAAATTCAGAAAGCCTTTGAAATCGCCAATCAAGTTAGTTTGACCCAGGAGGAATTTAACATATTACAACAGCAAGAATTTTTTGCTCAAGATCAAGAGGGTTCAGTGGCTTTAGGTCGGGAAGAAGGCAGACAAGAAGGCAGACAAGAAGGCAGACAAGAAGGCAGACAAGAAGGACAAGTAGGGTTAATTATGCGTTTGCTGAGTCGCCGTTTAGGTCAAATAAACCCGGATATTGAAAGCCGCATTCGCCAATTGCCGATCGACAAATTAGAGAATCTTGCAGAAGCCATGTTAGATTTTTCTAATGCCGAAGATTTAACAGCTTGGTTGGAAGCTAATTCTCCAAAATACTAGGAATATTAGGTAAATCTCATGCTTGGAATCACACTCAGCAGTCGCTACAGCATTATCCGTCACTTGGGAGGCGGCGGATTTGCTCAAACTTATTTAGCTGAAGATAAGCAGCTACCAGGCAATCACCTCTGCGTCGTCAAGCAGCTTAAACCTCACGCAACCGATCCCGAAACTCTAAAGGTAGCTAGACGTTTATTCGATACCGAAGCACAAGTTTTGTACAAGTTGGGAAATCACGATCGCATTCCCCGACTTTTTGCTTTTTTTGAAGAGAATCAAGAGTTTTATCTAGTTCAAGAATTTATAGAAGGCCACGATTTAAGTCAAGAAATTATACCCCCCCAAACCCCCCCTTACCAAGGGGGGGCTGGACTTGGCTCCCCCCCTTACCAAGGGGGGGCAGGGGGGGGTTCCTCTTACCAAGGAGGGCCTGCGGGAAGTTCCCCTTACCAAGGAGGAACTGCGGGAGTCATGCAGGAAGATGCAGTCATTTGTATATTGCAGGAACTTCTCGAAATTTTAGACTTTGTACACCAGCAAAATGTGATTCACCGCGATGTCAATCCCCGCAATATCCTCCGCAGAGATAGAGACGGAAAATTAGTTTTAATTGACTTCGGCGCAGTCAAAGAAATTACTACTCAAATCACCAATCCTCAGCCCAAGAATAGCTTGAGTGTCAGCATTGGTACTCCCGGTTATATGCCCAGCGAACAAGCTCATGGCAACCCGAAACTCAGCAGCGATATCTATGCCGTCGGTGCGATCGCAATTCAGTTCCTCACTGGCATAAATCCTCACCAAATGCCAAAAAATACCGAGACAGAGGAAATAATTTGGCAGGACAAAACATCAGTCAGTCCTGAATTTGCGACTATTTTAGATAAGATGGTAAAGTACGATTTTCGGCAACGTTATTCTAGTGCCGGCGAAACGCTGCAAGCTATTAAAGAATTGAAAAATTCTTTCAGCGGTACAGTTCCTGTATTGCCTCCGGTGGCTGCTGCGAAGATGCCGCTCAAATCTCGAAAAAAACTGTATTTAAAAATATTGTCGATCGCCAGTTTAATTGGCATCAGTATTATAGCATCAATTTATGGTGTAAACACTTTTAATTCTGCCAATGCAACTGATTTATACAACCGAGGCAATACTCTTTACAATTTAAGCCGATTTGAAGAAGCTCTAGCAGCGTATGAGCGAGCAATAAATCTCAGGCCGGACTACGCGGAAGTTTGGCAGGAAAAAGCCAAAACTTTGTACGAATTGAAAAAATACAAAGAATCGCAATCAGCTTACGATCGAGCCATAGAATTAAAGCCGGAATACTTAGAAGCTTGGACGGGGCGGGGTTATGCTTTGGATAAATTGCAGCAGTCTCAAGAGGCGATCGCATCTTTTGATAACGCTTTGAAAATCCAGCCAGACTATGCCGCAGCGTGGGAAGGCAGAGGCGATGTTCTGTTAGATTCGCAGCGGTACGAAGAGGCCATCACTTCCTACGAAAAAGCTGTACAATTTCAGCCCAATTTGTACGGTGCTTGGTACAATCGGGGACAAGCTTACCAAAAATTAAAACAGTACGATCGAGCCGTAGAATCCTATCAAAAAGCAGTTGAAATCAAATTCGATAATTATGAAGCTTGGTACAATTTAGGCAATGTATTCCTCGAATTAAACAAAAACAAGGAAGCTTTTGAAGCCTACGAAAAAGCCGTGCGGTTTCAGCCCAATTTTTATCAAGGGTGGTACAGTAAAGGCATCGCTTTGCTGAAAATGCGGAGGCATGAAGAAGCGGTAGAAGCTTACGAAAAAGCTGTCAAGTTAAAACCTGATTATTATCAAGCATGGTACAATTTAGGTTGGTCGTACCACGAATTACGCAGGTACGAACAAGCAATTGAGTGTTATAACAGAGCCTTAGATTTAAACCCGAAAGAATATCCAGCGTGGTACAATAGAGGCAATGCCCAGTACAATTTGAAACGGTACGAAGATGCGATCGTCTCTTACAATGAAGCCGTCTATGTCAAGCCTGACTACTCGGAAGCCTGGTACAGCCGCGGCAATGCACTGGTGGCAGTAAAAAGATACGAAGATGCGATCGCCTCTTATGACAAAGCAATTCGCTACAAACCCGATTACCGAGCCGCAATGGAAGCAAAAAAGCGGGCAGAAAGTCAGCTAGGAAGCAGCCCGCTAGAGTCCGAACAACAACAACAATAATTGTTATTAGTCCGCTTAGGCGGACTTTGTTTGACAAGAAGCAACTTTAATTGCCAAGTTTTATCTTTTAGCGAACAGCGGGAGCAATTACGGTAACTCGGCGGCTGTCTACTAACATCGGCCAAAAACCTCGATCGCTCAATGCTTTTACCGCAGCAGTAGCGGCGTTTTGATCCGTTGTATAAGCGACGAATAAAAAGGGACGCTGGCCGTAGGAAGCTAAGCCTACTTGTGTGCCGAATGCTTGCCTGACTTGGCCTGCTAATTCGGGTTGGTTGAAGTAATCGACTAAGACTGCATAACCAGGGCCCAGGGGTTGGGGATTGAAGGCAAGATTGCCGCTGGGAGAATTGGTGATTGGTTCAAAACCTGGTGCTGGCTGGGGGCTGTAGACTGGCAAATTTTGGGGTAGTGCCGCTGCGGGCGATCGTACTACGTAAGCTTGCAATCCGACAACATCTTCGATGTATTTAACCCAATCGCCCGCGATTTGCGAGTCGCGAAAGCCACCAACTCGCGTCACCGTGTCATTGATGTACCGACAAACTGTGTTGTTAGTATTTCCAGGGAAAGAGCGTTTTGCTCTTTCTTGCTGTTCGGGTGTTGGGGTGACAATTAACAGTAGATATTCATCGGGCTGGGGCGGTTGGCAGCTCGATTGAGCTTTAACAGAACTCGATAAAATTGTCAATACCAAAAGGGCGATCGAAGTAGCAGAAAATAGGGGGAGAGACAAAATAAATTTGTACAATTTACCCCTAATTGTTGTTAGTTGTTTTGTCGGATATTTTGCTCTTTTATTCATGCTGTCTGTAGGGATGCAAGGGCATCAGGAATAGTTGGTGATGGTGCTTGAAATTCACCTGTCAGTACATATTCTAATCGCAGTTTCAACCAGGTGATGAAGACAGGATCGGTAGAAATAATAGCGGCGGCTGGCTGAGGGCATTTTGCTTTAACTTCTGCCATTGTCGGTGCTTCTAGGAAAGCCGGCTGCTTGACCAACCAGAAGTCTATTTGTTTTTCTTGTTCGTTGTAGTTGCGAGTTCTTTCTTTAAACACTTCATCTAGGGCTTCTTCTTCTAGCAAAAAGCGTTGGCTGGCTAAAACGTAGTAGTAGGTTTGCATTTTTGTCGGTTGTTAGAGGTTGACGGTTAGCGGTTAATGTCGCCTGTATCGGCCAGTTTTGCTGGTCAGGGGCGGGTTTGCCGAGTTGCGGCAGTTGGAGAGTTCTAGACTCTTGTGCCGTTTACTTTACCTTATTTGCTGTCATCTTGGGTAGATGCAGAGCAAGTCGCCTCAGAAAAATCTTTGGTGGCGAGAGTTGAGGGAGTTGTGAGAGTTGCGAGAGTTGCTGGTTGTTTGGGGATTTGGGCGATTATTTTTCGGGCTGGTGATTTTAGGGAAAATTTAGGTGACAATAGGAAATTAGATGGAATTGCAGGTTGAATAATTACCAATTATTGAGGCAATCTGGGGGCTGTTAAACCTGATTGGGAGTGGTTTGCATAACAGGAAAACACTTCGGACAGTTTTTAATTGGGAACCCTGAAAAAAGGCTTTCAGGGCGATTCGGCGATCGAGCTGCCTGCGTGAAAATCAACGGTTTGTGACTACTACCTAAAAAGTGTCGTGACTATTGTATTAAAAATGTAAAATGTGTGGATTGATTTGCTCTGACCGAAATAGCGATCGCCCCGCTGTCACTTCCCCCATCCCACCAAAAGCGATCGCCCTCCGCCCCTGCTCAAATAAGCTCAACAAATCAGCTAAATTTGTTGCCCACGTATTGCAGCCAAAGGCTAAACTAATCTAAGTTTTACCATAAAATTTTCTCCCCGTTCATGAACATCGCTTATTTAGTCAACCAATATCCCAAAGTCAGCCACAGCTTTGTCCGCAGAGAAGTGCTAGCCGTTGAAAATTGCGGCATGAAAGTCGCACGTTTTTCGATCCGATCCTGCGAGTCAGAACTCGTTGATGGGGCCGACAAACTAGAGCAAGAATCAACTAAAGTAATCTTAGGAGTTGGTGTACAGGGGTTAGCGTGGGGTTTGCTGCGCGTTGCCACAACTAGACCAATTCGATTCATCGAAGCTGTGCGGTTAATGTTCAAAGTTGGCTGGCACTCGGAACGGGGGATTTTGCTGCATCTAGCTTATTTAGCAGAAGCTTGCATTCTTTTAAATTGGTTTGCAGAATCCGGTACAGCACACGTTCACGCTCACTTCGGGACAAATTCCACAACAGTCGCTATGCTGTGCCACGTGCTGGGCGGCCCGACTTACAGTTTCACTGTTCACGGCCCTGAAGAATTTGATAAAGCCACACTTCTTTCCTTAGACGAAAAAATTAAACGATCGACCTTTGTAGCAGCAGTTAGTTCCTTCGGTAAAAGTCAGCTTTTTCGGTGGTGCGATCGCACTTTTTGGTCAAAAATTCACGTCATACACTGCGGCGTAGATGCTGCATTTTTAACTGCACCCTACGTCCCCATACCCGCAGCACCCCGCTTAGCTTGCATTGGCCGGCTCAGCGAACAAAAAGGTCATTTATTATTGCTAGAAGCTGCTAGCAAGTTAGCAGTTCAAGGCTTAGAGTTTAAGTTGGTACTCGTAGGAGACGGGCCGCTGCGATCGGATATTGAACAGCAGATTCAGCAACTTGGTTTGCAAAACCATATAGAAATTACCGGTTGGGCCAGTGGCGATCGAGTTCAGCAAGAGATTTTAGCTTCACGGGCAATGGTATTGCCGAGTTTTGCTGAAGGTTTGCCCGTTGTAATTATGGAAGCCCTCGCTCTCAATCGGCCCGTAATTAGCACCTATGTTGCTGGCATCCCGGAGCTCGTAGAACCCGGTGTTTGCGGTTGGTTAGTTCCTCCCGGTTCCGCAGAAGCATTAGCCGTAGCGATGCGCGCGGTATTGGAAGCACCTTTAGAAAAGCTAGAACAAATGGGGAAAACAGGAGCAGAACGGGTTGCTCAACAACACAATGTTGATTTAGAGGCAAAAAAATTAGTGGCGCTGTTTGAGAGTGCTTGAGAATGGTGCAAAACCTATGGATTAACTGACATTTTGCACCATTATTAATAAGTCTTTCAAGGGCGGGCAGGATGCCCAACCCCTACTCCCCACAGGAAAATTAATGGTTTGTGGAACAGGCATCTTGCCTGTTCCTTGAATTAAGCTGTAATTCTTTATTGTTTGTGGAACAGGCATCTTGCCTGTTCCTTGAATTAAGCTGTAATTCTTTGTGGAACAGGCATCTTGCCTGTTCCTTGAATTAAGCTGTAATTCTTTATTGTTTGTGGAACAGGCATCTTGCCT
>NZ_JAUBPB010000072.1:0-10233 GCF_036700545.1 Microcoleus sp. SVA1B4 | reverse complement strand
GTTCCTTGAATTAAGCTGTAATTCTTTGTGGAACAGGCATCTTGCCTGTTCCTTTAATTAAAACAACTACTTACAAACTTTTTAAGGAATAGGAACCGATCGCAACAACTTGTCAACAATCGTTTTAGCCCTCCTTCCCCCCGCCGGAATCAACCGATGAGACAGTACGTGCGGCGCCAAATCCTTCACATCATCCGGGGTAGCAAAATCCCGCCCCGAAATAAACGCCAAAGCCTGGGAAGCCCGGTGCAAAGCCACCGCACCCCGGGGACTCACCCCCAGAGTAATCTCCTCATCTTCCCGCGTCGATCGCACCAAATCTACAATATACTGTTTCAAAGAGCCTTCCACCTTCACACCAGCGCACAAACGACGCAATTCCTGCACTTCTGCCAAAGAAATACAAGGCTGCAAATCTTCAACAGCAAAACTATCAGAAAGCCGTTCCAACATTTGCAACTCTTCCAACGCAGCGGGATAGCCCAATGTCAAAGACAAAGTAAACCGATCCATCTGCGCTTCTGGTAGCGGAAAAGTGCCTTGATATTCGATCGGGTTCTGAGTCGCAATCACAAAAAACGGCGTCGGAACATTCCGAGAAACTCCATCTACTGTCACCTGCTTTTCTTCCATCACTTCCAGCAAAGCTGACTGAGTTCGCGGTGTCGCCCGATTGATTTCATCAGCAAGCAAAACATTAGCAAAAACTGGGCCGGGCAAAAACTCAAACTCTCCGCTGCGCGGATTCCAAATATTAGTACCGGTGACATCCGTCGGTAACAAATCGGGAGTGCACTGAATCCGCTGAAACTTGCCATCGATCGATCGCGCCAAAGACTTCGCCAGCAGCGTTTTTCCCACACCAGGCACGTCTTCCAGCAGCGCGTGTCCGCCCGAAAACACGGCTACCAGCACCAAGCGAATAGCATCCGCTTTGCCAACCATAGTTTTGCCTAGATTTTGTTTGAGCCGCTCAATATGTTGTCTCATATCCCTGATTGATAATTGTTAATTGCTAATTGCTAGTTGCTAATTGTTGAAAAGATATCAAGATGGCCAAAATCTTGAGTCTTTGCCTTGCGGACTTCGTATTTGTACAACTAGAATTTAGTCTGACTCATCTTGCACCATTTTTAAAAGCGATCGCCTGTTCTAGATCACATAATTATTAGACTTTAGCAGTTAAGAGGCTTCTAGCAATATCGCAATCTGCCTGAATTTGAGTTTTGAGAGCATCCAGAGAAGCGAATTTTTGTTCGGGTCGCAAAAACTCTACCAAACTCGCGCTCAAGGTTTGACCGTACAAATCCCCAGACCAATCTAACAGGTGAATTTCCACAGTGGGTTGCTGGCCGTCTACTGTCGGGCGGCAACCAACATTCATCACCCCATTGACAAAAGATACATTGGATGCTGTGCCGGGGATTACAGATTTGGGGTTTTCCCGCTGATAGGAAGAACTTTCCTCTTTCATCTTTTCCCATCCATCTGTCAGCGAGACTCGTACCGCATACACGCCAAAACGTGGCAAAAATTTTTCCGGCGGCAGTTCGATATTAGCAGTAGGAAATCCGATCGTCCTACCCAGCCGCTGTCCCCCAACCACAGTCCCCACCAAACTGTAAGGTCGCCCCAGCAACTGATTCGCTCTTGTGAGGTCGCCGGATGCCAAACCTTCGCGGATTGCAGAACTGCTGATCCGATCGCCCTCACCGCAATTGTGCAGCGGTACAAGAGCAACATCAATACCGTAACCAGAGGCGATCGACTGCAAATCCACAGCCGTCCCAGCGCGTCCCCGCCCAAACCGAAAATCAACCCCCACACTAATTCGACTCGCTTTTAGTTGCCGCACCAAAATTTCCTCGACAAACTCAGAAGCAGTCAAAGCCGCTAATTCTCGATCGAACGGCAGCAGCACAAGTTGCTCGACGCCCATGGCTGCGAGCAATTCTACCTTTTCTGCCAGAGGCGTCAGCAGTTTTTTCGGTTGACCCGTAAAAAATTCTTGCGGGTGCGGATCGAATGTCACCACAGTGCTATAAAGTCGATCGACCCCATCAGAATCGCGACTAGAGAGGCTGTTGCCCTCGGCCCTAGGGCCTATCAAACCCTCGAAGTTATGGTGGCTGTCGGCTCGATCCGGCGGTGCTGCTGAGTCATTTTCGCAGGTCGCCGGATGTTCGCTTTCCCAATTTTGATCTGTGCCAACGTTGGAGCGCAAGTTTTGCCCCGACGCAAAAACCGTCGCAGAATTTGGCCCAGGCGATCGATTTAAAATTGGCTGCACGACTTGTCGATGCCCTAGGTGCAAACCATCAAAGTTTCCCAAGGCAACAGAAGTTGGAGTCAGAGCAGCGGTACAAGAAGAAGTTACCCACACGCTTAAAATTTTGACATACTTAGTGCGATCGCCAGTCGATTTTAGATTTTAGATTTTAGATTTTAGATTTGACTCCACAGATAAATCTGGAAGGTTGAACTTTGGTCTAAACTTTTTGGTTTTCCACCACTTAAGCCGGGGGCTTGTATCCGTCTCTGAGGTCAGCCCTAACTTAAATTTGAGATTTCTGACCTCAAGATTTCAGAACCATCGGGCAATCTCAAATCCATCAGACAGGCACTTGAGGCGCTTGCACCGACACTTCAGACAAATTGTTATCAGGAGGCAGCAATTGTAACGACAAACCTTCCCGCGCCATCAAACTGTTCGGGAATCTTTGAGCCACTTGTTCTCCCACCTTGTCTAAAAACTCGTCATTGTGCAGCGGGTCGTGGTGAAAAATCACCAACTTTTTGACATTAGCAGCCTTTGCCACCTTCACCGCTTCCTGCCAAGTCGAATGTCCCCAGCCGACCTTGCTGCTTTTCTCCGCATAATACTCCTCATCGGTATAAGTAGCGTCGTAGATCAGCACCTCAGCATCCTGAGCCAAATACAGCACATTTTCGTCTAAACGATCGGGAAAATGTTCGGTATCAGTCACGTAAGCAGCCGAATACCCCCGCCAGTTTACGCGGTAGCCTATAGCTTCGCCCGGATGGTTCAGCAAAGCAGTTTCCACCTTAATCTCTCCGATTTCCAGCGGTTTGCCCACTTCTATATCGTTAAATTTCAGGTCTGCCCCCATAATTTGCAGGGGTACCGGAAAATTGGGGTGCAGCATCTGGTCGTGGAGGCGCTGCTGGATAGTAGCCTTATTAGGAGCAATAGCCCCATAGATGTGAAAGCAGTTCCCAGGAATAAAAGCTGGGACAAAAAATGGGAATCCTTGAATGTGATCCCAGTGAGAGTGAGTAAAAAACATATGAGCTTTTACGGGCATCTGGGACAGGAGAGTTTGTCCCAAAACCCGCAATCCAGTACCGCCATCGAAAATTAGGCGACTCTCACCCACTCGCATTTCTACACAGGGCGTGTTGCCCCCGTAACGTACTGTTTCTGCCCCGGGAGACGCTATGCTACCTCTAACGCCCCAGAAGTGAACCGTGAATTGGTTGTGCATACTAGACATGGGTTTTCTTGCAAGATTGTTCCGGCGAGTTATCGATAAGGTGTTTACATATTACTAAGGGCTTTACCATCAAACCCAAGTTCTTTGACGGTCGAGTTCCCCACTTGTGGGAACTGCCAAGAGTCTCGCTCATCGCGAGAATGCAAAACTGTTGGGCTTGACAACTGAGCAATAAATTACAAAGTAGACGTTGGAAGTCTCGATCGTAACTATTCTTTTCGTCTCTTCACTAGCCTAACCTCCGCAGACACACTTTGGGGCAGTAGTTCTGTCTGAGTTTGGTCAAAAGCCGCTGTTTCTCCAGCCTCCGCAATTGCCGAACCGGATTGCGCGGTCAGTTGCTTGCCTTGCTGCTTTACCGGTTTGAACCCGGATGATGGCTTTCCTGCTATCTAGTCCGGTCGATCGACCATAATATGCAGGTGGCGGGGCTGTTTTACGCCGATATCTGGCCGATATTGGCGATCGGGCGTGAACGCGCCGCTACAATAATGACGGTTAATTTACCCGACTTGAGATGCTCCCGCCATTTAACCCCTGCCCATGAGCATCCGGGACTCCTTTTTAGCAGAACCCGGTTTAATTAACTCAACTCCCATTAATTCAAAAATCTTAGCAGTTTAGGAAGGCTCCTGCTATTAATTATCAACCAATACTGTCTGGATGCTCGGCCCGCTGCGGTTCGTCCCGCTAGCGGTCAAGCTGAACCCAGCCTCATCTGACACCGGGTAGCAGCGAGAGTCCGGGCCTGCGGGCAAAAGGCTAAATTTTCGTCGTGCATTTCTTGGCGGACGAATTGAATCACTCAAAATTCCCCTATTTTCGGAAATTAAAAAATTTCGCTTTTTGGCTATCATGCCAACTCCGATCGCCATTCTGTCTCAAGAGCGATGCAGAAATATTCCCTGTTAACCTGTGGTGCTTTTCTCAACAATCTTCAATAGCTCTATTGTTGGTAAGGATTTCTCGGAATTCGGCGCATTTGCGGTACTCGCCACGGGTTTGAATTTCCGGTATCATAGAAGCTTAGAGTCTTGTTTGTCGAGAATCTAAATCAGTGCTAAAAAAGCCTGGATAACTTTAAGTTATTTTTCAAAAAAGTCAGTATGAATCAAGTTAAAAAAACTACAACCAAGCTGAATAGATCGCCTGTGAAAGTGTCCGATCGCACTTTGGAACTCGGTAATCTTCCCTTGAGCGACCTGTCTTTAGAAATAACTGATGGTCAAGCTTTGAGAGAATTGAGTTCGGACGATCGCCCGCCGGCAACCCCAACAGCCACAGGCCGGACTGCCGAAACAAGACGCCGGAGGGTAGATGGTAAGACCTCCTGGGCCCGATCGCCTGTGGTTTCTACTGCGTTTCTCAAATGGCTGCTAGAGAGTTTGACTCGATCCAAAGGTTGGCTGGCAGTTATCACCCTGGCAGCAGTTTGGGGGTGGTGGAACAGTGAATTACTGTTTTCCACAGGCCTGGGGATAGCAGCGATGATGGTGGTTTACCGAGGGCAGTCGTGGGACTGGCAATTGCTGCGAGCAAAAGGCGAGCAATTTTGGGAGGGGCCGAACCGCCGATTTGTTTTAGCCGTCGGCACTGGCGGCATTGCTACCTTGGGCGCTTACATGAGTTTGGCGATTTGGGCGGACTCAAGCAGCCCCTGGATGGCTTTGAGCCTAATTTTGCAGAATTTGGGTACGATCGCGATTGCAGGGGTGTTGCTGCGGCAAGGGTTGAGTCTGGGGGCTGCAAAAGATGAAGATGCGATCGATCGCATCTTGGCGGATTTGACTGATGCTGACCCCGTGAAGCGTTTGATTGCTGTGCGGCAAATGACCGATTTGGTGAATCAGGGTGGGTTTGGCCCTGTGAGCTCTGTCAAAAGTTCCATCGCCCGTTCCCGCGCTGCCGAGTGCTTTCGCCTGATGCTGAGTCGGGAACCAGAAGCTTTAGTCCGCAATGCCCTTCTCGAAGGTTTGCAGACTTGGGATGCTACTTATGGCATGGCTTTAACTAATGCGAATGGGAAGTCCCGCGCTCTACCGAAGGTGAGCGTCGGGATGAAAGCTCGCGGTGAAAATAAATTGAGCGACAGCCAATCAATATAGTTTTTGTGTGCTACGATCATCTTATCGGTATTCTGCAATCTTGATAAATGTATCAAGCCTACAAGTACAGAATCTATCCCACAAGTGAGCAAGAAACCTTGCTTGCAAAGTCTTTTGGTTGTGCGAGATGGTTTTGGAACTATGCTTTAAATCTATGTCAAGAAACTTACAAAAATACTGGCAAAGGACTATCTAGGGCATACATACAAGGCTTGCTCCCTCCACTCAAAAAAGAATACGAATGGCTAAAAGAACCCTATTCTCAATGTTTGCAGGTGGTTGCATTGAATTTATCTACTGCCTACAAAAACTTCTTTGACAAGAGGGCGATGCTGCCCAAATTCAAGTCAAAGCACGGCAGGCAGTCGATCGGCTACCCTCAAAATGTCAAATTCGACGGTGACTATATCAACCTACCTAAGATTGGTTTAGTTTTCTGTCGGCGACATCGTGATTTTGAGGGCGACATCAAGACCGTTACCGTATCTCGCAACCCGGACGGTAAACATTTTATTTCTGTTTTGATTGACGATGGGAAAGAAAAGCCTGAATCCGTCCCAGCAGATAAAGCTATTGGCATTGATGTAGGGTTAACTCATTTTGCGATCACCAGTGATGGTTCTAAGTTTGGCAATCCCAAACATTTTGTCAAGCGCCAACGAAACTTAAAACGCAAGCAGCAAAAGCTTTATCGCAAAAAGAAAGGTAGTCAAAACCGAAAAAAGGCAAGACTGGTAGTGGCAAAAGTTCACTCCAAGATTGCCCGATGCCGGGAAGATTTTCTACACAAGCTATCCCGCAAGATAGTTGACGAAAACCAAGTTATTGCAGTGGAAAATCTCAACATCAAAGGCATGGTAAAGAATTATAATTTAGCCAAAGCCATTAGTGATGTTGGCTGGGGTATGTTCTGCACGATGCTTAAGTACAAGTCCGAGAGTGAAGGAAAACAATATGTCGAGATTGATCGATGGTTTCCTAGCTCTAAGACTTGCCATGTATGCCTAAATCGAGTTGATAATCTCACTCTTGATGTTAGAGCATGGAGTTGTCAGCGTTGTGGTACTCACCATGACCGTGATGTAAATGCAGCAATCAATATTAGAAATGAAGCCTTGCGGATTTTGGCGTTAGGAACTAGCGCTTCTGCCTGTGGAGAGGATGTAAGTCGATCTGGTAAAACTTCGGTTTTATTGGACGCTATCCCCGTTGAATCAGGAAGCCAGCGCTGTACCCCTTAAGTGGTCAGCGTCTGGTAGTTCACAATCCAAAAATCAAGTCATCGACTATTAGCTGACCGTCAAAAGCGTAAAAAGTAATTTTATGAATATTCGGAGCTTTTACGCGCAGGGGAGTCCTAGGGTCGATCGGAGAATTAGACCCCACCAGATTGGGCGCCGGCATTTCATCCTGAACAATTGGGTTGCCGTCAATGTCACAAGCAGATAAAACAGTTCGTCGCGAACTGGTGACAAGTCCTGACACCCAGCGAACTGGATACTTAAAAGTTACTTCTATCAGTCCGCTTTTGGGGGCCCCCATTAACACTGTTGCCCCAGAACCAGTGAAAAATGCTGGGTTTGAAGGTTGGATGGCGACGGCATTGCTAAAAGTAACCCCCCAATGTGCAAACTGGTGTTCTACTACTTCAAAGCATTTCAAGTCTTCTAAAGCTACCCGGACGATCGCAGGTACCGTGGTGCGCGATCGCACATCTGACCCGGCGCCTGAGCGTTCTGGAGTGGCGACAACAGACTTTTTGCCGTTTAAATCCATGCTTCGACAGGCTGTGTCAAACTCTGCCAACCCGTCAGATTGAAGACTTTTCGCATCAACCATAAAACCCTCGCGATCCCTTTTTCTGAGCAGTTGCATTTTAGTAGACCTCCCTGAGATTAGTTATTTCTTGTGTTTTGGAATTGATAACGGCGAGGCCCGTGATTGCCAAACCTGCAATTAGGAATCGAAACCCCATTGCCCGCCCTCCAACAAAGACTTTCGACCTCAAAAGCCACTGCTCCGCAAAATATCGTGATTAATGATTTGTGATTGGCGAGCGTCGGCCAACCTGCCGCCTGCCTGAAAGCGAGTTCTAATAGTCCTCCTTTCCGAGCGCCTGCTTTCGGGGTTAGCGAACAGACTCTATTTTGTTGAGGGGTCTCACCCATCATTTTGCTATTATCTCCGATCGGCGGTAGTTTGCAACAGTAAGGATAACTACACAGCCGAATTGCCCAAATCGCAAAACTTACTTGCTGTCTGTAGTTTCACGCTTCACCTGTACTAAAATAGATTTAAATCATTACTCAATCTTTACAAAAACGCCACCAGCTTTGCAAGTTTTTTAAACAAAGACGGGGCGACGGAAAAGAATCTAAAATATAACAGCGATTAAGGTTAGTTTATGCTTGTACCCCTCGGCTTCGGTCAGCGATCAATAGTTACTTCTCTCGGCAGAATGGTTTACTACACTGCTGAAAAAATGCCTTGGATGGGGTTGCCGACCTCAACTTCGGAAAATAAGCCGAACTTAGTATTTTTTCACGGTTTTGGCGGCGGGTCGAGTGCCTACGAATGGTCGAAAGTTTATCCGGCTTTTGCCGCAGAATATCGAATTTTAGCACCGGATTTAATCGGTTGGGGGCGATCGGAACATCCGGCAAGAAATTATCAGGTTGAAGATTATATCACAACTTTGATCGAATTTCTCGAAAAAACTTGTGGCAGTCCGACAGAGGTGATTGCTTCTTCGCTAACAGGGGCGATCGCGATTCGAGCTGCGATCGCACGGCCGGATCTCTTCAAATCACTGATTTTGACCATACCCAGCGGTTTGTCGGATTTCGGACAAGATTACGGCAGCAGTTTCTTCGCTAAGCTAGTCAACACGCCGATTTTAGACAAATTGCTCTACAGCACCGGCATCGCCACAGACGGCGGCATCCGTAGCTTCCTAGAACAACGCCAATTTGCTGATTCGCGTCGCGTTTACCAAGAAATTGTTGATGCTTACCTCCAATCTGCTTTGGAACCAAATGCAGAATATGCCGCCCTGTCTTTTGTGCGGGGAGATTTGTGCTTTGATTTGTCGCTGTACATCACTCAGCTAACAACGCCGACAGCGATTATTTGGGGAGAAAAATCGCAGTTTACCGGGCCCGATATCGGCCAGCGGTTGGCAAACCTCAACCCCGAAGCAATCAAAATTTTTCAACCTCTGGAAAACGTAGGTTTGACTCCGCAGTTAGAAATTCCCGCTGTCACTATTGGCTTAATTCGGCAATATTTAAAATTGCTTTCGGAAGGGTGAAGAAGTCAATTGACAGGAAAGCAGTTGGCAGTGGTGGGGTGGCAGTTGACAGGAAAGCAGTTGTTAGTGGGCTGTTGGCCATTGTTAGAAATAACAATTACCAATTACCAATTACCAATGCCCAATGCCCACTGCCCACTGCCCACTGCCCACTGCCCAATGCCCAATGCCCAATGCCCAATGCCCACTGCCCCATGCCTACTGACTACTAATTATTCTTTGACTCGCACGTCGATAACGCTGGCGTTGAAAATGTACCTGTTGCCTTCAAGCTCTAGCGTAGTGCCAATTTTGACTTTCGTATTACCTAAAACCGGGCCATTTTCAGTAAGTTGACCTTTTCCCTCTAAGGTAAACCTCATATTTCTGCTGAAGGCTTCTTCTTCTCTGGGATCGGGGAGAGCTTTCAGAGTGCCGTTGGGCTGAGGAACTGCTAGGGTTCGGGTGAGAGTTTGGACCGATTTGATGGTAATCTGACCGGAGGGTTGATTGCGGATCACCACATTAATTTTATCACCGGGTTTGAACAACTCTGGAACGTTTGTTCCTTTGAGACCGATCGCAATTGCATCAATCTCTACAGGTTTTATACTGGTGCCGACTTGCGCGACGGAACCGCCAGAAGTGCCGGGAAAGAAGAAGATTCCGACTGCAACTAGCAGTACGATTAGAGCGGCACCTACGTCTAGGATGCTGAGTTTGCCGAACAGCCGGCCTTGAGAATCTAAAATTTTCATAAATCGCCTATTATACTGATAGCGACAGGAGTATGTTTACAAGCTCAGGACTTACACAGACATCGATGAAAAACAGATGCTGCTATTGCTGAGCTACCGCTGGCAATGACATACTTTATTGATGTGTAAGTCCTGAAGCTAAAAGATATTACCACAACGATAGCCCAAAATCCGCATGACTGGGGCACGTGAACTACCCACACTAAATCGAAACGATTATAGTGTGGGCTTCTAACATCACAGAGGAATGCCTCAGAACAGACTTGCGTCCAACCTTTGGTCTTACTTCCCCTCCGTTAGCAGAAACGGCTGTTCCATCCGTCTGTAGTATCCTGATGCCCTCAGCTCTAATATTTGTTGCTGCATTACCATCACGGTTATGACGAGTACCGCAATTAGGACAAGTCCACTCCCTAACATCAAGCGGTAACTTATCAATCTGGTAATAGCAATTAGAGCAGAGCTTGGAGCTGGGGAACCAGCGGTCAATCTCAACCAACTTGCCACCTTTTTTCTCTAGCTTGTAAGCTAGGAAATTGATAAAGATTCCCCATCCCACATCAGAT
>NZ_JAUBPB010000071.1:0-36891 GCF_036700545.1 Microcoleus sp. SVA1B4 | reverse complement strand
TCCAAAAAGGACGGGCGGGACGCCCATCCCACAATAACAATTAAAATTGTAAGTTATTTAATTCGCGATCCTAAAGATGTCTTGGTTCAATCTTCTTCGACTGGGACAGGCTGGTATCTTGATTCGGATACAAAGGGTTCGAGTGTTTTGCCCTTGATGTTTTCGGGGGTTACTGCAATTGAGTTGTTGGGGTTGACGATGCCGCCGGAGATGATGACTTTAAAGGCATCTTCGATCGACATTGACAAATTGACTAAATCTGCCTCCGGCACTATAGCGTACCATCCGGTGGTGGGGTTGGGAGTGGTGGGGATGAAAATGCCGATCGGGGTTTCACCGGAAAGGTGAGGCGGGATATCGTTACTCTCGATCGTACCGGTCACAAATGCTAAAGTCCAGATGCCCCGCCGGGGATATTCCACTAACACCACGCGGCGAAATTTGTCGTTTGATTTGAGGAGGGTTCCCAGCAGTTGTTTGAGAGTTTTGTAAACCGAACCGGCTAGGGGAATTGCCTGCAACACCCGTTCGCCAAAGTCTAGCAGCCACTTACCGAAAATGTTGCGGGCCATTAAGCCGATGACTAAGATGCTCAGCAGGGGTACAGCCAGCCCTACTAAAAGATTGAGCAGATTCACCAAAATCGGGTGGAGTCCGTCAAAAGGGTTGATCTGCTTGGGAATTTTGGTGAGAAAATTGATCACCCAACTGGCGACGGTAATTGTCAGCCAGATGGTGGTAGCTAAGGGTATCACTACCAATAGTCCTGCGATCAGGTCGTTTTTTAAGTCTTGTTTGATGCGTTGGAGCACGGCGGGTCAAATCTCCTCGTAACTGGTTCCCAATAACCTGAATAAAGCTGAGACTAAAGCAACTGCACGGGCTTTACTGGATGTCACCATAGACGATCGTCTTCAATTCTGCTAAACCCTACCCTTTCTGAGGGGGAAGAGTTAGGGATCGCCGGTGCTGTACCTTTATTTTAAAGAATTATTGCAAGTTGGCGCTTGATTTTAATATATGCGGGCTGTGCAGCAGCTCACCGTTTTGTATATTTTAAGACATTTTGGGTCGGTTCAATCAATAAGCCGATCGGTCAATCGATTTTAGATTTTAGATTTTAGATTTTAGATTAAAGAATTGACTTGCGCGAGATAAATGCTCTTTCTTGAGGATTTTCGATTTGGGATTGATTCCACGGATAAATCACGTGGCGGGTACCCTCAAGAAATTCGTGGTCAGAGACAGCCTGGGAATCGAAGTGTAGCTAGTCCAGATCAAATTTTCTATTATTTGTATAGGAAATTAATTGGTCGATCGAGCTTTCTCAGATTTTCGGGGCGGCACTTCGTTTTACTTATATCTTGCACCCTTTTCCATAAGCTTTTTAGGGACGGGCTCTCCTGCCCATCCCACAATCAAATTCACTCTTTGACAGAACAGGCCGGAAAGCCTGTTCTTGAAAATGGTGCAACCTATGAGTTTTACCTGATATCTTGCACCATTCTCAATTAGCCGTAGATACTGTCTTGACCTGTCAAGGGGTAGCGCTCAAATAATTGGGGTCGAAAGGCTTTTGGGATTTTAAAATCCCAAAAGCAAAATGCACCAGTTTCCTCATCAAGGCACCAATTACCTGCATTTTGACCTTTCCACGACCCAACAATCGTTCAGTCATAGCTTTGAGCAAAGGATTACAACGCATCGCCACCACCGCAGGCATATACAATGCCTTTCGCAGCCGGACATTACCAGTACATGACAAACGAGTTTTGCCACGCACAGAAGTTCCTGAACTGCGCTCACACGGGGTTAAACCTGCATACGCGGCTAGTTGACGGGCATTCTTGTAATCTTCAATCCGACCAACTTCAGCTAACAATACAGCGGCAGTTTGTTCTCCAATACCTGGAATCGAAGTCAATAGCTCGCGCTGCTGTTTTAAGTGTGGATGTTGGTCAAAATGATCGCTAATCATTTTTTTGATTTCTGCTTGTTGTTGTTTGATATACTCCCAATGAGCTTTCGTAAGTTTAGCCACTGTTACTGTAGCTGTTTCCAAACGGTTTTCTTCTTGTTGATACATCTCGGTCAAAGATTCTAGTCGTCGCAGTAAAGCTTGTAACTCCTTAACTTCGGGAGGGGTCGGCTTCCAAAGTGATGGTTTAATTGCCGCACCAAAACGAGCAATCAATGCTGCATCTACAGAGTCAGTTTTAGTACGTAAAAGTTCGCTTTTAGCAAACCCTTTAATCCGAGCCGGATTGACCACACTGACCTGGTAGCCTGCTTCATACAGAAATTCAGCGAGGGCATCTCCGTAAATGCTCGTGGCTTCCATGCAGGCATGAAGTTCTTCGACACCTTGTTTTTTGAGCCAATTATTCAAGCTCTCAAATCCTTCGGTATTATTCGTGAACTTTTTGGTTTTTGAGCCACGCTCTTCTTTCAGTAAAACGACATGAAAGTCTTTTTTACTGATATCTATGCCTAAAACTGTCGATGTCATGGTTGGCTCCGATCTCCCTGTTTGTATGAAAGAACATGACAGGCAATTTAACTAACCTTGTCAATGCAGGCTGTCCCGTTAAAACGAGCGCCTAAGATACTGTCCAGTTTTTTATGTGCGCCTGTCATCAGTCATGGGAGCTTATCTACGCAACAGACTTGTAATAGTCTAAGGGGCGGGCCAACTTCACCGATTTCTGATGTCCTATCAGAACAATTTCTACTGTCACCTGTACCTTAAGGAAGAAACTTTAATGGTTTCTTTATCTTTACTCGTGTTACGATTCAATTACAACCGTGTCTACGGTTCGATTACAACCGTGTCTACGGTTCGATTACAACCGTGTCTGCGGTTCTATAGCCTGCGGTCTCCGGTTCAATCGCCTGACTCTTTTAAGATACAAGGGGCGGGTTCGCCAACAGCCTTAAAGCTTGCAAATAGGTTCTATAAACCCGCCCGACCCCACGAAAAATCCTCTTATTGATATTGCTGCAAGATGTCAGTTTTACCGAATTCAGGGGAATATATGTAGGTTGAGTGCTGTGTGCCTGCAAAAATATATCTGTGGATAGATGCAGTGTAACCCGTGGCAACTAAAGTAGCGGTAATTTTTGAGGGCGACTGCGCTCGACCATCCAAGCGTTGCCTACCATGCAACGCTTAGATGGTAGGCAAATCCGGCAAAAAGTAAAGCAGACATACCAGCAACTTTGACTTTTTTTGACAGGATTAATCGATATTCAGGAAATAAGGGCAGGATTCCAGCGAATTCCAGCTTGAGACGAGCGACAAAGCAATATAGAATTAACAGGGGCATCACTACAAAAAAATAATCTGCCAAACGAGGTAGCAGTAGTTAGGAGCAAGCGAGATAAATTACTACATAGCTAGTTGTTTCTAGCCAGAAGCGCGAAATTATTTGTTCAACAGGGTATAGCTAAACTGCGGCATAGAAGTAAGACTCCAGCGGTGCCGATTCCTTGGAAACCGACGAAAGTTAAGGAAAAACAAGCGTACTAGCCAATCAAGTTAGAGCGGGGATTCACCCCGCAGCAAGAAGCAATAGACTTGATTAGAAGTTAGGATTGAGATATGAATGCTCAAATCATGAAACCAATTGGTTTTTACATTTTTTTATGTGATTCAAAACGCAAGACTTTTTTGGGCTTCACTTAAAGCCGCAGCCCGCTCAAATTTTGGATCCGATAATTAATATTTAAGTAAAAGGAACTTTTGTGAAAACGCTCAGTATCCTGTTAGTAGAAGACAGTCCCCTAGATGCCGAACTGATTGAGGCATATCTAATGGATGGCGGGCTCCAATTTTCTCTGGTGTGTGTGGAAACTCGAGAAGACTTTGCCGCGGCGCTGGAAAAACAACGTTTTGACATTATTTTGGCAGATTATATGCTGCCTTGTTTTAACGGGATAGCTGCATTGGAAATCGCCCACACTACTTGTCCGGGAGTGCCATTTATTTTTGTTTCGGCTACTTTGGGCGAGGAAGTGGCGATCGAAACTTTGAAAAGCGGGGCTACTGATTATGTTCTCAAACGCCGTTTGATACGCTTGGTGCCGTCGATTCAGCGGGCCCTGCGCGAAGTTCAAGAACGGAACGAGCGCAAGCAAGCGGAAGCACAGCAGCAGGAGAGCGAAGCTCGATTTCGGATTATGGCGGATACCGCGCCGGTAATGATTTGGATGTCGGATACAGACCAACTTGGCCATTACTTTAACAAAGTTTGGCTGGAGTTTACCGGTAGAACTTTGGCGCAAGAAATGGGCACGGGTTGGATGGACAACTTGCACCCAGATGACTTACCAGAATGTTTGGATATTTACCAAAAAGCCTTCCACGCTGGTCGCGAGTACCGGCTCGAATGCCGCCTGAGACGCTATGACGGGGAATACCGCTGGGTTTTGGGTACGGGCGTACCCCGGTACAGGCCCGATCGCACTTTTGCAGGTTACATCGGTTCTTACATCGATATTAGCGATCGAAAACAGGCAGAACAAGAACGCGCGGCAGCTTTGGAGCGCGAACAAGCAGCGAGGTTGCAAGCAGAAGAAACAGCTAAAGCGCTGCAATCGGCCAACTATCGAATTACTAACATTCTCGAAAGCATTACCGATGCTTTTATCGCTGTTGATTTAAATTGGAACTATACCTATGTCAACCACCAAGCTATTGAGCTGTTAGGCAAACCAAAAGCCGAACTGATTGGTAAAAATTTTTGGGATATATTTCCCTGGGCTGTCGATTTACAGTTTTACAAAATGGCTACCAAAGCAGTAGCAGAAAAGGTAACGGTCGAGTATGAAGAATTCGTACCGTTATGGAATAAGTGGTTGAAGATGCGTTTTTATCCTTCCGATTCTGGTTTGTCGGGTTACATCCAAGACGTTACCGATCGCAAGCACACAGAATCTGCACTCCAAGCTAGCGAAGAAAAGCTGAGAATGTTAGCCGAAGCTAACTTGATAGGAATTATCTTCGGGGATGTTAACGGCGGTATCATTGAGGCAAACGATGAATTTTTGCGGATAGTTGGTTACACGCGGGAACAGTTGCAGGGCGGTGAATTAAACTCGATTGATATCACGCCGCCGGAGTACCAGTCTCTCGACAAGAAAGGGATGGCAGAGGCACAAGCAACGGGGGCTTGCACTCCCTACGAAAAGGAATTCTGGAGGAGAGACGGCAGCCGGATTCCGGTGTTGATCGGATATGTTTTGCTGGCGCAAAAGCGGCAAGAATCTGTGGCTTTTATTCTCGATTTGACTGTTGGTAAGCAGTTGGAAAGAGAACTGCACGATCGAGCCCAGGAATTGGCGCGGGCGAACCGGATTAAAGACGAGTTTCTCGGAACTTTGTCCCACGAATTGCGAACGCCGCTGAATGCGATGCTGGGATGGGCGCAACTGCTGCGAAACCGCAAGTTTGACGAAAAAACGACTGTTAGGGCTCTGGAAACGATCGACCGCAATACACGCTCGCTGGCAACTCTGATCGACGATTTGCTGGATGTGTCGCAGATTATTACCGGAAAACTGTCGCTGAATTTGCGGTGGGTGGATGTGATTTCGAGTGTTGAGGGTGCGATCGATACTCTCGCGCCCGCGATTGCCGCCAAAAATATTGAAATTGTGACGGATTTCGACCCAACTACCGGGCGGATTTTTGCCGATTCGGGCCGCTTGCAACAGGTAGCCTGGAATTTGCTGTCGAATGCGATTAAGTTTACTCCCGATGGCGGACAGGTGAGGGTGGGGGTGCGAAAGATGGAGAGGACTTTGGGCTCTGAGGAATCCGCTTGCTGCAAAAATTTGTCGCCCGCTAGTGTCGAAATTGAGGTCAGCGACACGGGACAAGGGATTTCAGAAGAGTTTTTGCCCCACGTTTTCGAGCGGTTCAGCCAAGCTGACAGCTCTATAAGACGATCGTACAACGGATTGGGTTTGGGCTTGGCTCTAGTGCGACATTTTGTGGAAATGCACGGGGGGACGGTGGAAGCCGAATCTGCCGGGAAGGGAAAAGGATCGAGGTTTTTAGTGAAATTGCCAATTCAACAGCTTCATTGCGACGGCGGATTGTCTGTTGCTGGACTCGGGGAGTGGGCGATTCCTCAAAGCAAGGCGCGAGCCCCTGTAAAGGAGTCTTTTGTCAGCAGCAATCTTTCTGGAGTGCGGGTATTGGTGGTCGATATCGACGCGGATTCCCTGGATTTTGCCTGTACTGTGCTCGAAGATTGCGGGGCCCAGGTGGAGACTGCTAGCTCTGGAAAGGATGCTCTGGAGGCGATTGAAAGGCTGAATCCGAATGTGTTGGCGATCGATATTGGTCTGCTGGCCCTTGATGGAGAGGCTTTGCTGCAACAAGTGCGATTGCGGATGGTGGACAGGGAAATTCCGGCGTTGGCCTTCACGGCGGTTGGTAGGGTAGAGGAACGGGTACGGGCGCTCCAGGAAGGTTTTCAAATTTATGTACCCAAGCCGATCGAGCCTGCTGAGTTGGTGGCGGTGGTGGCAAGTTTGGCGGGACGCCCGAAGGATTTTAGATTTTAGATTTTAGATTTACTCGGCGATGACGGAGTTCGTAACTACAAACCAATTTTCTTGCATTCGAGCGATCGGATAATTCTTAGGACTAAGGCTAACTGGCACTATATACTTAAAATTTAAGCTTTATTTGCGAGACTTGCCCGGTTGTCCTAATCCTGCCGAAAAACTTTTTTTAGTATTAGTTAGACTTAGAGCTAATTTGTCAAGTCCCGAAAGTTATGAATTTAATTTACGTCACAGTGTGTAGTTTTTGATACTGATAGCAGTTTCTCAAAGGAATGCAACTGTAGACAAGTTCCAAACCCCGATCATCATCAGTATTACGATTTCTCAAATCTAAAATCTAAAATCTAAAATCTAAAATTGTATGAGGTTCAGGGACGATCGCCCTTAACAGTCTCTCCTCAAATATCAAGTTCAGCAATTAGCTGCTTCATTAAGCATGACTCATATTTACAATTAACCTAATTTGTCATACCCCAAAAGTTATAGATTTAATTTAAGTCAAAGTTTTTAGCTTTTGATCAGAGGTGCAGGGACGATCGCCCCTAACACTATTTCCTCCAATATCAAGTTCAGCAACCAGATGCTTCATGAGAAAAATATGCGGCCGGCGTAAATGCTTCTAACACGCCTCTATTGCCCGCCGTGCAAAGATTTTTTGGTTTTTGGATGTGGACTGGTCGCCCGCTTCCCACTATCGACGGCTAGATACCAATTGCACCCGGCCGGCATCCATTTCATCCATTAATAACTCTAAAGCCTCATAATCAATATCCGAGATGTACCCCAAACGGGTGAGCTCGTAGTTGATTTCGTTTTCAATGTCAGGCGTCAACTGCTTAATGTAGAGGGCTTTTTCTACAAGTTGACGAATAGCATGAGTTGCTTGCATAGTAAGTCGGAGAACTCCGTACATTTTTATTCTCCTCTGAAGTGTCGAGCAAACAGGTGATCTAGATCAGAACTAACAAGTGATTTAAATTACAATGTTCAGTTTTATCTAACAGCTAGGGCCAAGTCGATCGCAATTTTTATAGTTACCAAGACTCAACCTGCAGGTATCAATAAAAAATAGTATAGTAGCTTACGTTTCCTCCCCAAATCTTATGCAAAACTTCATAAAGAAGAGTCAATAAATAAAGATTCAGTAAAACTACTGACAACAACTGGTCAGTTTGCCTCGGATTAAGTTAGGCTCAGAGGAATCAAGTAGGTTTAGGCTTACATCCGTCCAGCGCAGTAGTTGAAAATACGTAGCAATCATAGGTTTGACATATGCAGACACTTCTTGCCCATAAACCAATTACGGTGATTCGACCCCTAGACTACCTGAATGCAGCCACCTGCGGAGAATTCGGCGTACAACTAATGACAGCAATTGCAGCCCCCGGTGTTGTAGCGGTACTCGTAGATTTGGACGCGGTAAAATTTATTGACAGTGCAGGTTTGATGGCATTGGTTTCGGGCCTCAAGCAGGCGAAAAAAATGGGGCGCAGGTTTAGTCTTTGCTCGGTATCCCCTGGGATTAAGATGATTCTGGAACTCAGCCAACTGGATCGAGTGTTTGAGATATTTGAAAATGTCGATAGCTTTGAAGCCGAAAACTCCTGCGTAACACAACACTGATAGAGCCTCCTGGGCGACGAGAACAGGCAAAAAAACACAGCAAATTCGGTTAAATGCCCGAAAAGACAGACTACTGTCGTTGGCGTGTTGGCAGATTTTAAGGTAGGCTGCTTAAGAGTCGCAACTATTTAGCGAGTCGAGCCGTGGCAGTAAAAGTCGAAGAATTACTTACAGCAGAGATTAATCAGCCTGCTCGTTATCTGGGAAACGAATTGGGGGCGACGCACAAGCCTTGGGACGCGGCGTCTGTGCGCTGGGTTCTCACTTACCCAGAAGTTTATGAAGTTGGTGCTTCCAATCTGGGGCACATCATCCTTTACAACATTTTGAACGCAGGGCCGAGACAGTTGTGCGATCGGGCTTATTTGCCCGCCGCCGACTTGGCAGCAAAACTGCGATCGACCAAAACTCCCCTGTTTGCCGTAGAATCAAGGCGATCACTCACAGAATTTGATATTCTGGGCTTTAGCCTCAGCTACGAACTAGGAGCAACAAACATTCTGGAAATGCTGGATTTAGCCGGCATTCCCCTAACTTGGCAAGAAAGAGCGACAAATGCCCAAAACGGTGCTCAAATTCCGCTGATTTTTGCTGGCGGGCAAACAGCAACTTCTAATCCCGAACCCTACGCGGACTTTTTTGACTTCATCGCTTTGGGAGATGGAGAAGAGTTGCTGCCAGAAATTGGCTTGATTTTGGCAGAAGGCAAAACTAATAATTTGAGCCGAGAAGCATTGCTGCTGGATTTAGCGCAAATTCCAGGCGTCTACGTCCCGCAATTCTACGATATGGCGGCCGACGGTTCTGTTCATCCCAACCGCCCGCAAGTTCCACAACGAATTCTGCGCCGCGTGGCAACTCCGATACCAGCTTATTCGATCGGCCTGGTTCCCTACGTCCAGACAGTACACGACAGACTGACAGTAGAAATCCGCCGGGGATGCACCCGCGGCTGTCGCTTCTGTCAGCCGGGAATGCTGACTCGCCCCGCGCGCGATGTCGAACCGCAGCAAGTCGTAGAGGCGATCGAACAGGGGATGCAAGCCACCGGGCACAGCGAGTTTTCCCTGCTTTCCCTGAGTTGTTCCGACTATCTGGCACTCCCAGCAGTCGGGATGGAAATCAAAAATCGCCTGAAAGATAAAAATATTTCTCTGTCTCTACCCAGCCAGCGAGTTGACAGATTTGACGATAATATTGCCGACATTCTCGGCGGTACGCGACAAGGCGGTTTGACTTTTGCGCCGGAAGCTGGTACTCAGCGGATGCGCGACATCGTTAACAAAGGTTTGACCAACGAAGAATTGCTTCGGGGTGTCAAAACTGCGGTCGATCGCGGCTGGGATAAAATCAAGCTGTATTTTATGATCGGTTTGCCGGGAGAAACAGATTTTGATGTTCTCGGCATCGCCGAAACAGTCCGCTGGCTGCACCGGGAATGCAGGGTGGATGGTCGCCGGGGACTGACTTTTAACTTGACAATTTCTAATTTTACGCCTAAGCCTCACACTCCTTTTCAGTGGCACTCGGTTTCTACTGCTGAGTTTTTCCGCAAGCAAAAACTCCTGAAGGAAGAGTTTCGGGGGATGCGGGGCGTCAAGGTGAATTACACTGATGTGCGGATTTCGGCAATGGAGGATTTTGTCGGAAGGGGCGATCGACGTTTGGGCGCTGTAGTCCGCCGCGCTTGGGAACTTGGCGCGGGTATGGATGCGTGGTGGGAAAGTTTGGATCAGGCTTACAAAGCTTGGACTCAGGCGATCGATGAATCTGGCCTTACCTGGAAATACCGCCAAGTCGAAAGCGGCGAGTGGAATCTTTTTGAGAAGGAAGAGGAGCACGACACGGATGCGGACACGGATACACGGATGAATTTACCAGCGGGGGCGGGCACGGGGGCACCGCCCCTACTGGATCAACCTTTGCCTTGGGATCATTTAGATACGGGGATTGACAAAAACTGGCTGAAAATTGACTTGCAAAAGGCTTTGGAAGCAGCGACGGTTCCCGACTGTTCCTTTGAAGGGTGTTCGCGCTGCGGGGTTTGTGGCACTGATTTCGGACACAATGTGGTTGTGGATGCGCTGCCAATTCCTGAGTTTGCTGGGGAGTTTGTCCCGAATACGGAGCGGAAACAGCGTTTGCGGGTTTGGTTCGGGAAGGTGGGCGATATGGCTTTGGTTGGTCATTTGGATTTGATCCGATTGTTGGATCGAGTAGTCCGCAGAGCCGATTTGCCGATTTCGTTTACCGGCGGGTTTCACCCGAATCCTCGGATTTCTCTGGCAAATGCTCTGCCTCTGGGTGTTACCAGCACTGGGGAAATTGCTGACTTTGAGCTCACTGAGTCGATCGATATTGAGAGTTTTCGGGAAAAGTTGGCCGCTAAGCTGCCGGAAAATATTCCGATTTACAAGGTTGAGTCGATCGATCTTAAGGCTCCTTCTGCTAACCAGTTGTTAGAAGCAGCGGAGTACGTGATTACTGTGGCTTTAGGGGGTTCGTTGACAGAAAATGGCGAATTAGACCATGAAAATTCTGCTCCTGTCTCCGTAGCTCCTGATGCCAACTGGGAAGCTTGGGTCAAGACGATCGTCGAAACCGAGGCTTTTTGGCGGGTGCATACTACTAAGTCGGGAAAGACGAAGGATGTCAATTTGCGCGATCGGCTGCACAAACTAGAACTTGTAGAGCACAAACCCGACAGCAGCACATCTGCTAGGGGTGCTACATCCGAAGGTAGAGCCGTCTTGCGGTTTACCGGCAGTTGTCGCAGCGATGGCAACTTGCTAAAGCCAGAACATATTGTGTTCATGCTCGAACAAGTCAGCCAGCAGGAAATTCAGCTTCTACAGGTTGAGCGTAGTCAGCTAATCCTGGGTTATGGTTAAAATAGGGAAGCCGCGGTGGAATATTTCACCTTCGGCTCTCGATCGGGATGTGTCGTTTCAAGCTATAATCGCTTGTTATGGAAGCCGCGGTGGCTCGAGCGCTTTAGTCGCTCGCCGCCCTCGTCAACCAGCAACGCGGGCTGGGTGCAATTTGCTTCTGTTCAAGACTTTAAGCCTTTTTGTTGTACATTCACGGGCTAAATCTAGCGCCAAACCCGCCGGAGCGGGGTCTGAACCAAATTTAGCGATTAATTTCGAGCGATCGACTGGTTGTCGGTGGTCGGCTTATTCAAAAATCTCACGGTTCAAACCGCAGAGCGGGTATTCAACAATAGATGTTTTTGGCGGGTCAAAAAACGCAGATAAGCCCCCGACTTAAGTCGTGAAGAACCAAAAATTTTAGATTTTAGACTTTAGTTCAATCTTCCAGATTCATCTGTGGAGTAAATCTAAAATCTAAAATCTAAAATCTAAAATCGACTGACCCGTCAAAAAACGGAAATAAGCCCCCGACTTAAGTCGTGAAGAACCAAAAAATTTAGATTTTAGACTTTAGTTCAATCTTCCAGATTCATCTGTGGAGTAAATCTAAAATCTAAAATCTAAAATCTAAAATCGACTGACCCGTCAAAAAACGGAAATAAGCCCCCGACTTAAGTCGTGAAGAACCAAAAATTTTAGATTTTAGATTAAAGTTCAATCTCCCAGATTCATCTGTGGAGAAAATCTAAAATCTAAAATCTAAAATCTAAAATCGACTGACCCGTCAAAAAACGGAAATAAGCCCCCGACTTAAGTCGTGGAGAACCAAAAATTTTAGATTTTAGACTCTAGTTAAATGTCCCAGATTCATCTGTGGAGTAAATCTAAAATCTAAAATCTAAAATCTAAAATCGACTGACGAGGTTTTAGGGTTGGCAGGGGCGGAGGTTGCAGTCGAATGCCAAGGTGGGGTATGTTGAGTGCGATCGCACAAGAATTCAACAAAAGTCCTTACGCTTTCACTCCTACCTACTTTCCCTCAAAACCAGCCCTCAACCACCACGCAAGCGGAGTTATCAGTTCGTAGTGTTAAGTTGTGTGTTAAGAAATTAGTACGGTGTCAATGAATTTATTCGCGCTCGTTCAAAGGAAGAGTTGTAAGTGTTGAATTTTGAGTATTGATTTCGCAATTGTCAACTCAAATCTCAATAGTGCTAACTCGATAAAAGCCTCCTTATTTCTATCTCTCAGATTTATCTGCTGAGCATAACTCATAACTCTGTACGGGCGGGTTTAACTACTTTATCTGTAACAGTTAACAGTCAATAGTTAACAGTTAACAGTTAACAGTGAACGGTCAACAGTTAACTTTCTTTCCACCCTGCACCAACTCACAGCTAATAACTCTTCAAGCTACTACTAATTACAGTCTAAGTCAGAGGCACTATGAGTGCGTAAGTGTCTCTAACTTGCTGCCAGTTTTTTGAGGAAATTGAATGACAAAGCAGATAGTTATAGCAGAGCAGCATCGCATTGCTGCCGTATTTTCAGAAGATCAAATCCAAGAACTTGTGGTAGCCACAGGCAGCCACCAAGTCAGTGACATTTACTTGGGAATTGTTGAAAATGTACTCCCTGGGATAGATGCGGCCTTCGTTAATATTGGCGATCCAGAACGTAACGGGTTTATGCACGTCACAGACCTCGGCCCGCTGCGCCTTAAACGCTCGGCAGGAGCAATTACAGAACTCCTGACCCCCCAGCAGAAAGTGGTGGTACAGGTAATGAAAGAACCGACGGGCAGCAAAGGCCCCCGGCTGACAGGCAACATTACCCTGCCGGGCCGCTATTTGGTACTGATGCCCTACGGCAGGGGAGTCAATCTCTCACGGCGGATCAAGTCGGAAGCCGAGCGCAACCGCCTCAGAGCCCTGGCTATTTTGGTGAAACCGGCCGGGATGGGGCTGCTGGTACGCACTGAAGCTGAAGGGATGACCGAAGAAGCGATCATGGAAGATTTGGAAGTGCTGCAAAAACAGTGGGAAGCCGTTCAACTTGAAGGCGGTACCTCGCGGGCGCCGGCACTGCTCAACCGCGATGACGATTTTATCCAGCGGGTGCTGCGAGATATGTTCAGCGGTGACGTGAATCGGATTGTGGTGGACTCGCAAAATGGAATTAAGCGGGTGAAGCAGCAGTTGATGAGCTGGAACGGCGGTAAACTGCCGGCGGGAGTTTTGATCGACCACCACCGAGAGCGCGCCTCGATTTTAGAATTTTTCCGCGTTAACGCTGCGATTCGAGAAGCCCTCAGACCAAGGGTTGATTTGCCTTCGGGCGGTTATGTGATTATCGAGCCGACTGAGGCGCTGACGGTGATCGATGTCAACTCTGGTTCGTTTACTCGATCGGCGACGGCTAGGGAAACGGTACTCTGGACAAATTGCGAAGCAGCCACGGAAATTGCTAGACAACTGCGGTTACGCAATATTGCCGGGGTGATTATTGTTGACTTTATTGACATGGAATCCCGCCGCGATCAGTTGCAGGTGCTGGAACATTTCAATAAAGCTCTCAAAGCTGACAAAGCTCGACCGCAAATCGCTCAACTGTCGGAATTGGGACTGGTAGAACTGACTCGCAAGCGCCAAGGTCAAAATATTTACGAGTTGTTCGGCCACAGTTGCCCTACTTGCAGCGGGTTGGGTCATCTGGTGCACTTGCCTGGGGAAGAAGACTTCGCCGCAGCGGTGCGGGAATCGGGCGATCGCACTGTTGCTACGTCGAACCGCGTTTTGTTGAATTTGCCCGAAGGATTGGAACGCCGCAGCTTGACGCCTGTGGCTGCTGCAACTACTGCCCCGGTGCGGGAAGAACGCCCCCCCGAACCTGCTAGGGCTGCTTGGGAGCCTCAAAGCGAAAGTTTGGATTTTGAGAGCGGCAGCAACGCATCGCCTTTGGACTTGCTCAACCATCCCAGCTATCAGGATTTGGGGAACGGAACTAGACGGCGCCGCCGCCGCCGGATTGGCGAAGAGCCTTTTGCCCTCCCGGTGGAGGAGGAACCGGTACGTAGCAAGTTGCGACTGCCGAATACTTCGAGCGCGCCCGTCGCGGATACGCGCTCTGAGTATCTTGCACCCCCCGGCATCCGGGCGGCTTCGGAGGGCTTCGGGCTGGTGAATATGGCTACTGTTGGCAGGCGCGAGGATTTCGATCGCGTGCGTCCGGCTAAGTCTGAGTTGATGAAGCCGATGGTGGAGCCTCCAGAGGTGATTTCGGTGGAAATGACGGCGGAGGAGCAGGATGTTTATGCTCTGATGGGGGTTTCTCCTTTGGTGCTTACTGATCGCAGCGTGAAAAATCCTAAGAATGCGATCGTTTCGGTGACTCTCCCAGGAGCGGCCCCCAACAAGCCGCCTTTCGAGCAGCTCGAATTTGAATTTGAAGCGACGACGCCTCCACAGAATGTTGAGGATGAGGAACGGGATTATTATCCAGAAAGGTCGGTAGTTGAGCCTGTTTTTTCTGAGGCCGATGATGATGATGATGATGATGATGATGTCCAAATTTATGGCGAGAGTTTGATCGACGAAACTGATGATTTTGATCGGATGGAGGAACCCAGTGATGTGATGGACGAATCCCAGGATCCGATCTCACTCAATGAGCCGATCGAATCCCCTGAGCCGATCTCACTCAATGAGCCGATCTCACTCAATGAGCCGATCGAATCCCCTGAGCCGATCGAATCCCCTGAGCCGATCGAATCAAGCGAACCCGAGGAGCCTGCTATCAACCGTCGCCGGCGCCGTCGCTCATCTGCCCTTGTGGATGAATAGTTATGAAAGAAGAGGGAAGAGAGAAGAGGAAAGAAAGAAGAAGGAAGAAGGAAGAAGTAGAAATTTTTACTCTCTTCCCATCTTTCCATCTTCCCCTTTCCCCCTCTCCCTCGAACGCTCTGGTAATTGCGGGTGTGGATGAAGTCGGACGAGGCGCTTTGTTCGGGCCGGTGGTGGCTGCGGCCTGCATTTTGCCCGACGAAGTTCTCGATGAATTAGCAAGTTGCGGGGTTCGCGACAGCAAGCAGTTGAGTGCCACAGCCCGGAGTCGGTTAGCTGTGAAAATCCGGGCTGTGGCGGTTGACTGTCAAATTGGTGTGGCTTCGGTGCGGGAGATCGATCGCCTCAATATTTTGCAGGCTTCTTTGTTGGCGATGAAACGGGCGATTTTGAAGTTGAAGGTGACGCCGGATTTGTGTTTGGTTGACGGGAATCAAAGGATTCCCAATTTGGCGATCGAGCAAGAGACGATGATTAAGGGTGATGCGCGATCGATTCAGATTGCTGCTGCTAGTATTGTGGCGAAAGTTTGGCGCGATGAATTAATAGTACGTTTGGCTGTTAAGTATCCTGAATATGACTTGACAAATAACAAGGGATATGGAACAGCCAAACATAAATTGGCTTTGGAACGCTGCGGTGTATCTGTCTTTCACCGACAATCTTTTAGTCCTTGTCAAAAATAGTTAGTTGTATCTGAAATATTGCACCAATGTCAATAAGCTTTTATGAACAGGCTTTCCGGCCTGTTAAGCGAGAATGGTGCAATATCTCAGTTGGATCTCACATCTTGCACCATTCTCAACTAGCCCTTGCATTTTGTCCCAAAAGGTGAAAGACAGGGCGTAAAAACAATCAGGTAGGTCAATGTTAACCATTCGTGAACTAACCTGACTGTCAACGGATTACCGTTAGACCGCAGGCTTGTTTTTCCTTTTTTGCAAAGGCTTTTTATAGTGAGGTAGTTCCACCCCCACTTGCTAATATAGTACCAGAGTATTTCCAGGTTATCAAGAGGTATAAAAGAATAATTGTCGCTTTGGGTACCTACACCCGACGAGCCTTTCATCACGCGGGCGTAATTCCCAATGGGGTAAGGGGCGCAGCGCTCAGATTAATCCCCTCTAAATATACGCCCGGGACTTCCCGGCTGGTAGTTAAACAGTAAGTACCAGTATTATTAGTCGCTTTCTCAATCATTACCAATGGTAAGTGCGGGCAGTAATTCGAGTTGAGATCAAAGCCAGGGTTTTAGTAATACAGAACATAAGCAAAACTTCTCTATTTAACTGGTTCCCAAGCTCTGCCTGGGAACCGATGTAAGCGAGGCTCTGCCTCGGCCCAGACTATGGAGGCAGAGCCTCCGGATCTGCGTTACCAGGCTCTTCCTGGTAACGAGTATAATCATTTAGGATTGCTATAGTAATACAGAACATAAGCAAAACTTCTCTATTTAGGGATCCATACCCACGGCACTTTATCGCTTTAGTCCGAGCGAGTTTTATGAGGACTTTAGTCCTCACTAGAAACCGCGACTCGTTATCTCGATACGATCGCCCCGATCGCACTTTAGGATTGTTTGATCGGTTGTTCGATCGGCAACTCTATGATAAACTCGGCTCCGTGACCGAGTGCAGACACGCAGCTAAGTTTGCCACCGTGTTCTTGGACAACTTTGTAGGAAATGGACAGGCCTAAACCGGTGCCTTTGTCGGCGGGTTTGGTGGTAAAAAAAGCCTCGAATAACTGCTGGGAAACTTCTTCTGGCATACCGGGGCCGTTGTCAGAAATCCTAATTACAGCATTGGAGTTTTGGACTTCTGTCCTAATTTTAATCTTGCTGCGGTTAGCTTTGACTTCGGCAACTGAACGCCCTTCGTTGTATTCCTCGATCGCGTCGATCGCATTTCCGATCAAATTCATAAATACCTGATTGATTTTCCCAGCATAACACTCAACCAAAGGCAAATTTCCATAGTCCTTAATTACCGCAATTTCGGGATAGTTACCTCTGGCTTTCAGGCGACTTTGCAGAATCAGCAACGTTCCTTCAATGCCTTCGTGCAGGTTAACTTTGCTCATTTGAGAATCATCTTTGCGGGAGAAATTTCTGAGCGATCGCACGATTTCCCGAATGCGATCGGCCCCAACCTGCATCGAAGACATCGCTTTCGGCAAATCTTCTAGCAGAAACTCTAATTCGATATCCTTAATTTGAGCTTGAATTGCTGCCGGCGGCTGCGGGCAGTGCTTCTGGTACATATCGAGCAAATTCAGCAAATCTTCGGTGTAGTGGCCCACGTGGACGAGATTACCGCAGACGCTGCTAACAGGATTGTTAATTTCGTGAGCAACACCGGCTACCATTTGACCGAGAGTAGACATTTTCTCCGTGTGAATCAGTTGAGCTTGAGTTTGCTGCAATTCGTGCAAAGTATTTTCGAGTTGCAGTTTTTGTTGGGTTAACTCTGTTTGCGATCGCCGCAAAGCTTCTTCACTGCGTTTCTGCTCGGAAATGTCAGTAATTAACCCTTCCAAAGCTATCAATTCTCCCGAGTCGGAAAAAACTCCCAAACCTTGCTCCCAAACCCATTTTAATTCGCCATTTTTAGCAGTAATTCGGTAATTTAGCTGATAGGGTCGATTTTCTTGTAAGGCAACTTGCACGGCATTCCACAAATTCTCGCGATCGTCCGGGTGAGTCAATTCCGAGATAGAAACTTGCCGAGTGCCGATAAATTCTTCAGGAGAATAGCCGGCTAACTGATAGCAACCTTCGCTGACAAACTCCATACTGCGATCGGCATCGTTGCGAAAACGGTAGGCCATTCCCGGCAAATTGCTCATCAGCGTCGCCAAGGCCCGCTGGCTTTCCCGTAGGGCTTCTTCGGCGTGTTTGCGATCGGTAATATCCGTCATCACCGCCAGCATACAGAGTTCGCCGTCCAAATTAATCAACTCTGCTGACAGCAAACACACCACCACCGATCCCGATTTCATCCTAAACTCGCATTCCTGATTGCGAACAACACCTTGTTCGTGTAAAATTTGCCTAAAATTCACTCGATCTTCCGGTCTTACCCAAATATTTAACCCCGGTACTGTATTCCAGGTCGTTTCTTCTAAATCATAACCAGTCATCAACAAAAAACTATCATTAACTTCAATAAAACGACCCTCAGCAAAAGTAGTAATAATCATCGGATCTGGGCTTGAGCGAAAAGCCTTAGAAAACTTTTCTTCCGATAAACTCAACTTTTTAATAGCCTCTTCCAACTGACTTGTCCGCTCTTTAACCCGGCATTCCAACACCTCATTAGCCTGCTTCAATGCCTCCTCAGCCTGCACCCGATAAGTGATATCGCGCACCACGCCTTGCAGCCCAATTTTGCCGCCGATATCCATAGAAGTTAGCAGCACTTCCGCCGGAAACTCAGAACCATCCAAACGACGGTGTCGCCAGTCAAAACGGCAATTTCCCGATCGCAAAGCCGTATTAATTCGCTCTTGAGAAAGACTCATAGAATCTTGTCCGTCCGGTTGCAACGGCGGGCTGAACTCCGAAGGATGCTTGCCGCAAAACTCCGACTCAGTGCTGCATCCAAATAACTTTAAAGTAGCCGGATTGCAATCCAAAAAACCCTCTTCGTCTAGCAGCATTACCGCATCAGTCGTCGATTCGTACAAAGTGCGAAACTTTTTTTCCGACGCCTGCAAAGAAGCAATCAACTGCATCTTTTCCTCAGCCGCCCGCTTTTGCTCAGTAATATCCTGCATTACTTGAGAAAAGCCCTGCAACTTTCCCCTTTCATCGCGCAAAGGAGTAACAATAATATTCGCCCAAAATCGCGATCCGTCTTTGCGAAGCCGCCAGCCTTCATTTTCGTATCTACCTTCGGCCACAGCCCGGATTAATTTTTCTTTGTGCTTGCCGATTTCAATATCATCTTTAGTGAAAAAACACTCCGAATTATTGCCAACTATTTCATGAGATATGTATCCCAAAATGCGTTCTGCACCAGAATTCCAGCTAGCTACATACCCATCTGGATCTAACATAAATATAGCGTAATCCTTAACCCCTTCTATTATTAAGCGCAGGCGTTCTTCGCTTTCTCGAAGTGCAGATTCTGCTTGCTTGCGCTGAGTGATATCTTCTACAAAACCTTCGTAGTAGAGCAATTTCCCTGATTCATCGCAGACAGCCCGCGCATTTTCAGCGATCCAAATTATTGTTCCATCTCGGCGATAAATTTGCGACTCAAAATCTGATACGATGCCCTTTTCTTGCAAAGCACAAACAAACTGATCGCGGCGATCGGGATTGACGTAAAGCTGATCGCTAATATCAGTCAGACAGCCCATTAATTCTTCAGCAGAATTATATCCGTAGATGCGAGCCAAAGCTGGGTTAGCGCTGATGTAGCGACCGGATTGGGTTGTTTGAAAAATACCCGACACAGCATTTTCAAACATACTATAATATTTTGCTTCCATTTGGTGCAGTGCCTCCGCGACATTCAGGCATTCTATTGCTTTATTTCCTAATTTTTGATTTCCCACTTTTGAATACCCTGCTCTTGTGTGTGAGTTGAATATTTTTGCTCTACCGCCTGTTAAAATTTAGCCGTTAGTTAGGCTGAAAGATGGTGTGTCGCAACCGGAGACGAGTGTGTTTATTCATCTGTCCTACTGGGCGGTTAGTTGTTAGTGATTGCTGAAATTTTAGTCGATCGGGTATTTATTTGAGGCTTGACTGGCTGTCACGATCGCATTGGCACATCGATCGGCCTGCGGTGCAGGTGTTCGAGCAAAACCCGCTCCTTGAAATCTCCTTGAATATATTAGCAGTTGAATACCCTGAAATAAGTTAGTAGCAAGGATGTTGTTACAATAAAAGGCCGCGACTTCTACAACCGCAAGAGTCTATTTTTAGGATTTGGGTGAGAGTACGATCGACTCTTACCCGAAGCAACTAACCCACTTGCAAGAGCTAAACGCTCGCTGTCCTTGCTGTCACTCGATTGGAGATTTGAGATTTTAGATTGAAGTTGACTCCACAGATGAATCTGAGGTTCTCCTAATGTCTAAAATTTTTTGCTCTCCACAACTCCTGTCGGAAACTTTTATCGCTCTTTGGGTGCCCTGAGTTACTGTTAAGTATTATTGCTGATAGATCATACAGCAGACTACTGGCAGTTGGGAGCATCTCATATTTGTAAAAACACTTCTTCTGGCTCCTTCCTTCTTCCTCTTCCCTCTTCCCTCCTGCCTCCTGCCTCAAAACTCCTGCCTCCTGTCTCAAAACTCCAATTTCTAGCTTGCCTGCTTTCATTGAGATGCTCCCTGGCAGTTTTACGATTTGGGGTTTCTATGTAAAGTTGGCACAACAATAGGGTAATTGTTGTATCAAAAAATTCATATTCTGCTACTGCGGGCGGAAAAATTCTGTAGCGGTGCTGGCATTTGGGCAAAAATCTGGGCCCGATCGCGCAAAATGTGGTCGGCAAGTCTGGTAAAATCCCGATCGATTCTCAGTTTGGCCACAAAGCTCGATCGAGCTAAATTTGACTAGAAACTAATATTAATGACAGATTCTCCTCTACTAGCAACGCCAGAGTTATCCCCTGCTTCAACCCAGACGCCGGATTCTCCTGTGTGGCCAGCCCTCCTGCAACAACTATTAGACAGACAATCTCTCTCACGCGCCCAAGCAGCCGACTTGATGCAGGGATGGCTAGCCGAAGCTATTCCCCCCGTCCTCTCAGGAGCCATTTTAGCGGCCATCCAAGCCAAAGGCATCTGGGCCCCAGAATTGGCAGGAATGGCTCAGGTATTGCATTCTCAGTCGCTTGCAGGCGAGTCGGAGAGCGTTTTCAATCCCAAATCCTCAATCTCCAATCTCAAATTAATTGATACTTGTGGCACAGGCGGCGACGGCGCTTCCACGTTTAACATTTCCACTGCTGTAGCTTTTGTGGCCGCCGCGGGCAAAGTTCGAGTCGCGAAACACGGAAATCGCTCCGCATCGAGCAAAGTGGGTTCTGCTGACGTGTTGGAAGCACTGGGAGTCAACCTCAACGCCGATCCCGCGAAGGTAAAAGCTGCGGTAGACTCTGTGGGCATCACCTTTTTATTTGCGCCTGGGTGGCATCCCGCACTTAAGGCTGTAGCGCCGATCCGGCGCACTTTGAAGGTGCGGACTATTTTTAACCTTTTAGGGCCCCTTGTCAATCCTATGCGCCCTACAGGGCAGGTAATCGGGGTGTTCGATCCTAGTCTGATATCAACTATTGCTCAAGCTTTGGGCGAGTTGGGGACTGAGTTAGCTGTAGTCGTTCACGGCAGAGAAAAATTGGACGAGGCGGGTTTGGGTGATGTGACTGATTTGGCGGTTTTGTCGGATGGCAAAGTGGAACTCACTACTTTAGACCCGGAAAAGGTAGGATTGACACCAAGTGCGATCGGCTCCTTAAAAGGCGGAAATGTTGAGGAAAACGCCGAGATTTTGCGGAACGTTTTACAAGGCAAAGGTACGCCCGCACAAATGGATGTTGTAGCTTTGAATGCGTCTTTGGCTTTTCAGGTGGGAGGCGCAATTCCTATGGGTTCTCACGCAGCAGGAGTTTCTATGGCTAAGGACATTTTATTGAGCGGTGAATCTTGGTTGAAGTTGCAGCAGTTAATTGAGTTTTTGAAATGAAGTCAGTTGTCAGTTGGGAGTTGGGATTTGGGAGTTGGCAGTTGACAGTTGTTATATCATGTTCTGTCGATTGACCGTGATTCCTGTATGGGCGGGTTCACCAGCAATAGTCGCCAAAAACCGACAATCTCAAAAACCCGCTTCGACTATGTATGATGCGCGATCGATCGGACATGATATTAGTTGTTAGTTGACCCGAAAGCAGTTGGTAGTTGTTAGGAAAGCAGTTGCTATAAATAACCAGTAATCAATAACAAATAACAACTAACAAATAACAACTAAGGAATGAGAATTAAATAACTTTCACTCTTGAAAGTGGGATGGGCGTCCCGCCCGTCATGAGTGGACGGGCGGGACGCCCATCCCACAATAACAATTAAAATTGTAAGTTATTTAATTCGCGATCCTAACTGCTGACTTCTGTTTAAGACCGCGATCGAAATTCAATGACATCTTGCTTAATAGTCACATCTTTATTACCAAAAAAGTCGTGACCCAACAGTCCGATATCTAGGGATGGCGAGATGGCAACAACTACATTGTTAACCGCTAGACCACCTGCTTCCATAGAACTCAGGCGACCGAGGGGAAAAGTAGCCACTCCGTTGGGAGTTTGTGCTTGCACTGTTCCCTGGAGAACAACGCCCAAGGCTTTAGCCATTGCTGGTGTAATTACTGTGCCACTAGCTCCAGAATCTACCATCATCTCGAACTTTTGTTTGCCGTTAAACGTGACTTCTATGACCGGGATATTAGCTGCTCGGCGTTTGATTTTTGCCTGAAACACTCCCGACTTTGCCGCCGCCGAAGTGGTGGGCGTCAATGCTTCGGGGAGAAAACCGCAGACTGATTGGCTGAGGTTGAGGGTTCGCCCTGACGAGCTCCGCATGAAGCATCCCTCACTTTCTTGAGCCACGGCTGGCGAGGAGTTGGCAACACTTCCTAGTAAAATTGAACTGCTTAGAGAAATAACCCCTGCTAAAACCAGTAAAGGTGGGCGCAGGTTTTGAGGGATCGGTAGAGGCTTTTTTGAGTTTGAGAGTAAAGGCAAGGGAGATTTGCTGGCCATAGTTTGATTAAACGCTTTAGCTCGATCGTAACAGCGACAACTGCCTTTTGGTATAGATATAGAATTTCCGCCCGCCTCCTAAGCTGCTGGCAGATAAATTGCTGGCGCAGGGGGAGATGAAGAATTTGCACTTAGGATCGCGAATTAAATAACTTACAATTTTAATTGTTAAGCTGTTGTGCATTTAAATAGAATGTCAAAAAACAATCTAATTCTTGTGGGGTGGGCCGTCTAGCCCGCCCTGAATATGCAATTTAAATGCGTGACAGCTTATTGTGGGATGGGCGTCCCGCCCGTCATGAGTGGACGGGCGGGACGCCCATCCCACTTTCAAGAGTGGAAGTTATTTAATTCTCATTCCTTATAGCCCTTGATAAGCGGGCCTAGGGCATAGGCCTCCGTGGGCATAGGGCATAGGCCTCCGTGGGCATAGGGCATACCTCACCAAGATTGAGAACGGCTGTATGGCTGCTTGTTGATTATCTCCGGCATAAGTGCCTTGGTTTTGCGAACCCTGGCACAAATTAAAATAATATCTGTACATTGCCGACTAGCATCAAATCCCTGGCAGTGGTAAGAATTAAACCAAACGAAAGTAATTAAGGATGCCATGTCACTTTCAACTGCACAACCCGCTCTCCTAGTCCTGGCTGACGGTACTGCTTACCGCGGCTGGTCGTTTGGCGCTGACGCCACCGTCGTTGGCGAGGTAGTATTTAATACTGGAATGACGGGCTACCAAGAAGTATTGACCGATCCCAGCTATTGCGGTCAAATTGTCACTTTTACTTATCCAGAATTGGGCAATACCGGGGTAAATCTTGAAGACGAAGAATCCTCGCGCCCGCAAATTCGGGGTGCGATCGCCCGGAACGTATGCAGCCGCCCCAGCAACTGGCGCTGCTCACAATCTCTGCAAGACTATCTGAAACAGTACGATATCCCCGGAATTTACGGGATCGACACCCGCGCCCTCACTCGCAAAATTCGCACGGTGGGAGCGATCAACGGTGGCATTTCGACCACGATTCTCGACCAGGCAGAGCTTTTGGAACTCGTGCAAGATGCCCCCAGCATGGACGGGCTGAATCTGGTCCAGGAAGTCACCACCCGCAAGGTTTACGAGTGGTCTGAAGCCACGGACTCGGTTTGGGAGTTCAGTCCTACAGTCAAACCTGAAGAAGGCCAAATGTGGACGGTGGTAGCGCTAGACTTTGGGATCAAGCGCAACATCCTGCGGCGTCTGGCGAGTTACGGGTGTCGGGTCATCGTTGTCCCCGCTGACACGTCGCCGGAGGAAATCCTCAAATACAACCCGGACGGCATTTTTCTGTCCAACGGCCCCGGAGATCCGGCGGCGGTAACGGAAGGGATCGCGACTGCGAAAGCTTTGTTAAAGTCGGACAAACCCGTATTCGGCATCTGCATGGGACACCAAATTTTGGGACTTTCCTTGGGTGCAGAAACTTTTAAACTTAAGTTCGGCCATCGGGGATTGAATCATCCAGCGGGTTTAACTCAGCAAGTAGAAATTACTAGCCAAAATCATGGTTTTGCGATCGACCCCGATTCCCTAGCCCCCGAAGTAGAGATTACTCATCTCAATTTGAACGATCGCACCGTAGCCGGATTGAAGCATAAAACTCTGCCGCTGTTTTCAGTGCAATACCACCCCGAAGCCAGTCCGGGCCCGCACGACGCCGACTATTTATTCGATCGATTCGTGCAGTCAATGCGAGACAATCAGAAAGTAGCCAGCAGTAAGTAGTCAGCAGTCAGCAGTCAGCAGTCATTAGTCAGTAGCCATCAGAGGCTGTTTGTGTCGATCGCTTCTGACTAATGGCTAACGACTAATGACTAATAACTAAAAAACTGTAGACAAAAGACCAAAAAACTCCTATAATGAAGCCTCGACTTTAAGCCATATCTAGCTAGGAGGGTGTCATTTCTGAGTCATTGACCCTGACCGTTAGCCTCAGAGGCACTCGCGAAGTCAAGAATAACTATCAGTTATTTCGCTTGACGGGCCTGCTGGACGCTTTTTCTGAGGCCACTTTTCGGAAGGTAATAAGCAAATGTATTGACGAGGGCCCAAAACACGTAATTTTGGACTTGTCTCAGATAGACTTTGTGGATAGTTCAGGCTTGGGCGCACTTGTGCAGCTTGTCAAAAAAGCCCAAACCTTGGAAGGGACATTGCAAATTGTCTCAAATCCCCGCGTAACTCAGACTGTTAAACTGGTTCGCTTAGAGAAATTTTTGTCTTTGCAGCCTTCGGTTGATGAGGCGGTAAAAAACGTCAAGGATGCTTGACGCCAAAGTGAATTAAATTAGCTATCCGGTTCTCAACGCTGGATAGCAAATTTTTATTTTTGTGCGGGTAAAACAATATCGATTTTCCCAGAAGCTGCGACACGCGCCATCGGCTATTTCCCCGATGCCTAGAGTTTCGGTGGAGGGGCAGTAAAATATGTGTGGCAAACACGCGGAAAAATGGTACAAAAATTAGAGCATCCCGATTTGGTAAAAAGCCTTTTTTAGGAGTGCGATCGTCGCGCCAAGCTTTGCCTATATATCTCGCTTCGTGCTCTGAGAGCGAACAGTCCTGTAAAAGCTATAATTGCGGAAGTGACGAAAGACGAAATAAGTAAGTAACTAGAAAAACCAAGCTGTGCGGAAGTTTTATTTAAAAAAGTATGTCGCCGATCGCAGATGACGGACTCAAACTGAGTCTGACGGATATCAGTTTAAATCGAGTGCATCCTGCGAGGGCTACACCAGCAGAAATAGAAAGAATTTCGCCCGCAGCCTGGGCATATTTGGGAGATGCAGTGTACGAACTCTACATTCGGAGTTCGTACTTAGTCCCGCCCAGAAGATTGCAAGCTTATCACGAATTGGTGGTGGGGCAAGTACGAGCCGAAACTCAAGCGCGTCATTTGCGATCGCTCTCTCCTTACTTGAACAGTACAGAATTAGCAATTGTCAAGCGCGGCCGCAATGCTGCAGCGGGCCGTTCTAAGCGAGCAGATCCAGAGATATACCAACAAGCCAGCAGCTTAGAAACTTTGATCGGATATTTGTATCTCACCGATCCCGAAAGATTGACCGAGATTCTGGCACTTTTAGAACTTGAGACTTAAAGGATTTAGCAGTTAAGAGTTGGGAATGGGGAGGGAGTAATTAACCATCCTGGCACGGCTAACATAAAACCGCAAAAATCTCGATCGGCAAAACAGGATTTATCAGTTATTAACTAGCAATTTGAACACAGCAAAATCCTTGCTCCCTCGCTAGACTATCTCAAATCTCAAAGTCCAAAGATTGCTCCCTCAATCAAGAATCTCACATCTACAATCTACAATCGACTAGCCTTCAGCCCAAACATTTTGACCACAAGAAACCAATGAGAAAATTTACCAAACCAAACTTTTCGCGATCGAATTCCGACAGTAAGCCATTCAAAAGCGAAGGCCGCCGTCAGGACTCACAACCATCCTCTCCCCGCTTTGAACGCAAGCCCCGTCCCGACACTCGCGGAGTAGACGCCCCTCAAAAGCGATCGACCTTCGCCCCACAATCTCGAGAAATGCCCGTGAGAGCAATTTTCAAACGGAGAGTCGATTCCGACAGCCAACCGGAAATTCGCAGAAATAATCATTTCAAAGACAGAGACAGCAGCCCGCAGGAATCCAGGGGCAATTATTACCAAGACAGAGACAGAGATAGCAGCCCCCAGCCTGCCCGCAACAATTTCCGAGACAGAGACAGAGACAGCAGCCCCCAGCCTGCCCGCAACAATTTCCGAGACAGAGACAGAGACAGAGACAGCAGCCCCCAGCCTGCCCGCAACAATTTCCGAGACAGAAACAGAGACAGCAGCCCGCAGGAATCCAGGGGCAATTATTACAAAGACAGAGACAAAGACAATAGCCCGCAGGAATTCCGGGGCAACCATTTCAGAGACAGAGACAAAGACAGAGACACTCGCCCTGTTGACAGTGCCTCAAATACAGTCGTGCAACCAGACGCAGACACAGACGACATGATTTACGGCCGCCATGCGGTGCAAGCAGCTTTAGAAACAAACCAAGTCCTCAACCGGATCTGGGTTGTCCCTCACCTGCGCTACGATCCCCGCTTTCACAGCTTGCTAACCGAAGCCAAAGCCAACGGCAGCATCATTGACGAAGTTGACGATTTGCGCCTCGACTACATCACGCGCAAAGCAAACCACCAAGGCGTAGCGGCTCAAGTATCAGCCTACGAATACCTGGATTTGAGCGAACTGATCGCAAAGGCTAAGTCTGCTTGCGAAGATCCAGTAATTGTGGTAGCAGAAGGACTCAACGACCCGCACAATCTAGGGGCGATTATTCGCACCGCAGAAGCATTGGGATCTCAGGGCATGGTGATTCCGCAGCGGCGGGCGGTTGGGATTACCTCAGCAGTGAGAAAAGTGGCAGCAGGGGCATTGGAAAGCCTGCCCGTGGCGAGGGTTGTCAATCTTAACCGGGCGCTGGAAGAACTCAAAGAGGCTGGATTCTGGATTTATGGCACTGCCGCAGGCGTCGGTCAATCTATAGAGACAGTCAAGTTCTCCGGGCCGACTGTTTTAGTGGTGGGTGGTGAGGCTGACGGTTTGAGCCTTTTGATACAGCGCGGATGTGACGGATTAGTTTCAATTCCTTTAAGGGGCCAGACTCCTAGCCTGAATGTCTCGGTAGCAACAGGGATGGCTTTATACGAAATTTACCGTCAGCGCGGGCCCAAAAAGTTTCACGTACACGGATCGTAAAGGTGGTTGAAAAAAAGAGCACAACAGAGTAGTTTATTGTCAATGCCGCCCAGCATGGAGTGGCACGACACCCGGAACAAGTAAGGATAGTCGATCGACTGTCGTTACTTGTTCAGGCGAAAGTAGAAGAAGCCTAGCCCCTAGGTTCAAACAGGAATTCGACACAAATCTATTTAGATATATTTAAATAGGTTTGGAGCGGTTCTTGGCAGCAGTCAGCCACGTGTAAATAACAAAAGCCTAGGCGTGTTCGCAGCACCCTGAAAACACCGTCAAATACATTAGAAGAAAAGCAGATGAAAGAATTCTTGATTAGCTTGCTCAACTTTTTCGGATTGGCTTGGTGGGTTGAAGTTAAAACTTCAGCGCCGCGGTGCATTTACTATTTTGGCCCGTTCTTAACCCAGGCAGAGGCGGCAACTGCAAAAGCAGGATATGTAGAAGACATAGAAAATGAAGGGGCAGAAGGTGTTAGTGTTTCGATTCACCGCTGCAAACCAATTACTTTGACGGTTGCAGAAGATTTGGGAAAGCTTGGTGATGGAGGGCTGTGGCCGGTTTTGAGCGGTCAGTAGAAGCAGGGGAATTTTGAGTTTTGAGAGGCCTACGCTTCCCTCGCAACGCTGTGCGGTTTTGAGTTGTCAGTTGTAACTTCAAAACAGTTGAGTGTTGGGTGATTAATTGCTTCTGACACACTCCAAACTTAAGACTAGCAATTGCCAACTGCTTCGGGGTGACTCTCTATCCAACGATCGATGTCTGCGAGTACCCGATCGGGAATTTCCCAAGGGAACAAGTGGGCTGTATTGGGATAGCACTGCCACTGACAATCGTGGAGGTGGCGGGCGGTTTCTAAACTGGATGCTGAGGTGATGTGCCGATCGCCTTCTCCGGCCAACACCAAGCTGGGACATTGAATCTCGCCCAGGTGCATCAGTCGATCGTATCCAGCCCTCAGAGCGGTATTTAACGCCTTGGTGGCCGTGTTGGAAGTCTTGAGGTAGGCGGGGGTACCTGCCTGTGCTAAGTAGCGGTAAGGGGTGGCTGTATGCTGCTGTATCAAGTAGCGAAAGAGCGATCGCCTCGCAAAAGTATCAATATTCCACTGCCAACCCGGTATCACCCAATTGATAATTCCGGCTAAACCAGTGTAAAGGTTATCTTGCCAAGAGATGGGAGGGTGACTTCCTCGCGGTTTGGCTGCGGATGCGAGTACAATCAAACCGGTGACTCGCTGGGGATATTTCATGGCTAATTCCAGGGCTAAAATCCCTCCCAAAGACCATCCGATCACCAAACACCGATCGACTCCTAATCTGTCTAATAGTGCTTCTAAATCGACCAGATGATCGGTCATTTCAAAGAAAGTTGAGGTGCGGCTGTTGCCGTATCCGCGCAAGTCTGGGGCGATGGTTTGGAAGCGTTTTGATAGGTGTTCTGTGAATACCGACATACAATCGCCGGAACCTGGATGGCCGTGCAAGCAAAGAATAGGAAACCCTTTGCCTTTGACGGAAACACTGAGTTGTTGATGCGGCATTTTTTAACTGTTTGGGCGGTGCGTTGTCCCCGCTATAAATTTTATATTCCAGCGGTTAAAAGCTGGGGTTTCGGACCATGTAATCGGCAATTTTAGAAATAGACTGGCGCATTTGTAGCTCGCCGCTGCGGCTGTCAATCACAGTAATCACATAGGCCTCGTCGTCAATGCTCATCGCTAAAGTTGTGCCGAGTACCCAGGAATTTTGACCGGTTTTTTCCCCCAACCACTGAGCTTTAGTTCCTTCCAAGGCGGCAAATCCCAGAGCGTGATCGTACTGGCGGTTGAGAGTTTCTATTAACAGTTTAGCACCGGGTGTTTCGCCGTTGTAAATTTGCACCATCATTTCGGTGAGTTCGTTAGCAGTCACGCGGTTGCGACCAGAACCGGGGTTGGAGGGCATAATTCTTTCCCCCATTAATTTGAAGTTGACGCGGGTGACTTCGTAGCCGCTATTATCTAAATATTGATTGATGTAATCCGAACCTAAATAATCGATTAGTTGATTGGTGGCGATATTGCTGCTGCGATAGATCATTTCTTCTAACAGTAGCTGTAGCGGGTAATTGCGATTAGACCTAATCTTTGCCGATGCGTCTTCGGTGAAATTACCGCGAGTGACTAATACTTCCTGGTTCAGACTAATTTTTTCTTTTTCGACTTTTTGCATCAGGGCGACAGCAATCGGCAGTTTAATTAAGCTGGCTGGACTGGCAGGAGGCACATCGCCCCGGAGGTTTACGCATTCTCTAGAAAGGTTGCAAATACCGATCGAAGCTTGAGCCGACAAACCGCTTTCTCGGGCGAGCGCACCCAACAAATCAGATTTTGCTTGCTGCACTTGAGAGGTTGCTGCTGTTAAATTTCCCCGGTATTCTTGAGTTTTTGAGGCAGTGACGGAAGCTAAAAATGAATTTTGAGGAACTTCCTGCAAGTTGTTGAGGGCTTGATGCCAGAAAAATTGAGTTTGCTGCGAAGATTCGATCGACTTATTTTGCTGCCCTTTAGTTTCTACGGCTCTGTTGGCTAAACGGACTGCTTGCTGTAAGTTGTCCTTAGCCCTCTGTTCTACTAATATTTGAGCTTCCACCGCTTGCAACTGCTGTAGCAGTTGTTCTTGAGGATTGGCGGCTGCGAAGGGAACTAAGCCGGAGAGGATGCTTGGTTCTGGGGAGGGAGATGAGGGTTGTTCTAATTCGGCAATTAGCCCATCGCGAATTTTGTAGAGTTCGTCTAGGGAACGCGGGTTAGATGATTGAGAGAATGAACTTGCGATGGTTAACATCTGAACCAGTCCAATGCCGGCTACTACTGCCGCCATCTTGTTGGCGATCGACAAAAAACGCCTGAGTTCTGGCATATTTAACATCCTCAACACAACCAAATTCTATATAAGCAGCTATTGTTACATCAGTCAAAGGGTTTTAGATTTTAGATTTGTTCTTCAATCTAAAATCTAAAATCTAAAATCTAAAATGGTTTTGATCGCGCCAATGTGGCAAAATAACCAAAATAAAGGGAGCGATCGCACGAAGGCAATCAACCCCCTCTAAATATTGCGAACTATCTACTTTCTGCGCCGCCGTCGCCAGTCAGCACCCAACCGCTTGAGGTAATCCCAGCCACGTTGGGGCCAGACATGATCGCTACCAATCTTTTCGGCAATCCAGCGAGCGACTTTGGGGCCTGTCCAGTCTCCGCCGTCGGGGGCGGGGCCTTGCAGCGCTTGTCGCAGTTCTTCTTGCTGTTCTGGATTCAGCAAGGATTTTGCAGGAGGGGGCTGGCGGTCTCCGCTGCGATTTCTCACAGAGTTAGGCCCTTCTCGGTTATAGCGCTGGACAATTTCTTTGGCGTAGTCGTAGTTGAGGCCTACGACTTGGGCTGCTTGTTTGATAGTCCAATTTCTGGAAACTAACAGCAGCAAGTGCCAGCGGCGCGACTCTGTGGTGTTTTGTGCCTGCCGGTAGCGAATTTTGAGTTCCTCTGCCGTCAGGTGGGATTCTAAGTGAGCTTTAGGTGGCATTCCTCCAACGGGGCATCGGGAACTTCTTACCATATATCTTTGGTTTTGGGGATAATTCCGGATGAAATTATTTTCCTGGGGATCGTTCGGGCAAATAAGTAGCTTTTTTTGCCACAGAGGCACGCAGCTAGTCGCACTTGAGGAAGGACTGATGTTTTTTTTGCAGGTGCGCGCAACAAAAGACCTCGGTGTGGCGGTGAGTGTTTCGAGCTTTTTTGTGAACCCCAGATTTCTGACAGGCTTTTTGAGCTCTAGTACAATGGGCGTGGATCGGAAAAGGTCGATTACTATTTTCTTCGATCGCGCAGCCGCCATTAAATCACTCAGATGACTGATAACTTTCAGTCATTTTTGACTAAAAAAGTGTTCTTCATAATCTGGTCCTAATTATTAGGGTATCGACCGCCCTAATCTAATACTTTATTATCAGAATCTTCTATTCTCAGTTCATTTATTTATGGATTTTCAGGGCGCCATTCCTCTCGTCATAAATCAGCTTTATATGCTTCCAACTATGCTTTTCAAAATAATCATATCTAACAAAACTGGTAAGTATTATTAATAAAGAAATAGTATTGTCTGAAGATTCCCGCAATAAAGCAGTCATAATCTGGTATTAGTGGATTTTTTATGCCCTCTTTTTCTACCATGAATTATGGGTTGCATCGAAGAGAAGCTGGGCTCTAATATTTTAGAATTTAGATTACAGAATTTGGAAGGACTGATTTCCTAATGATTGTGATATTGCATACACATTCTTGGAGGCAGAACCTAATTATGTAGAGGCCGGATTGCCCACTTTCCCCCTTACTTATATAAATATCGAGTCAAACCACTTTTTGCATAAGTTTTGATACAGTTGCATTCTTGGTTTGTTAAAAGATGAGGTAAAAAACTCGATCGCTATTTTGTGTTCGGTGGGATTTGGGGAATTTAATCTATTGTAGATAAAATGACTGATCGCGCGTTAGCGGAACCCTCTTCGAGGCTCGAACTTTCGCCACAAAAATAGCCGACTTTACCTTCGGGCTGTAAGCAGGTACAATTGCCAGTTATATTAACTGTATTGTCTCAAAGTAGAAATGATAAAGGTACGAGCATGGCATCCATCCGCGAGTTGCACCGACAACTGGTCAATAAAGAACGCTCTGCTGTGGAAATTACTCAAGAAGCATTAGACCGAATTACCCAGCTAGAGCCGAAGTTGAAAAGCTTTCTGTGCGTGACAGCAGACAGCGCACTGGCGCAGGCCCATAAAGTGGATGCCCAAATCGCAGCCGGAGAGCAAATTGGCCTGTTGGCCGGCATCCCGATCGCCGTTAAAGATAATATGTGCACCGAGGGCGTTCCCACAACCTGCGCCTCTCGGATTTTGGAGAATTTTGTGCCTCCCTACGATGCCACCGTCGTCTCCAAACTCCAAGCAGCCGGTGCGGTGATTGTGGGTAAGGCGAATATGGACGAGTTTGCAATGGGGAGCTCGACAGAAACTTCTGCCTATCAAGTTACCGCGAATCCGTGGGACTTGGAGCGCGTACCCGGCGGGTCTTCTGGCGGTTCTGCCGCAGCGGTAGCCGCTGGAGAATGCGTCGTGAGTTTGGGTTCGGATACTGGGGGATCAATCCGCCAACCTGCTGCTTTTTGCGGTTTGGTGGGGCTGAAACCGACTTATGGGTTGGTTTCTCGCTACGGTTTGGTGGCCTATGCTTCTTCTCTCGATCAAATCGGGCCCTTTGGCCGGACTGTTGAGGATTCGGCGATTTTGTTGGGGGCGATCGCCGGTTATGATCCGAGAGATTCCACGAGTCTTAATGTCCCAATTCCTGACTACGCTCAAGCTTTAAGACCCAGTTTGCGACCGAAGGGTCAGATTAGAATTGGTGTAATTAAAGAAACTTTTGGTGTAGGGCTGGACTCGGGGGTTAAAGACGCTGTTACTAAGGCGATCGAGCAATTTCAACAATTGGGCGCAGAAATTCAAGTCATTTCTTGTCCCCGGTTCCGCTACGGTTTGCCCACTTACTACATCATTGCTCCCTCGGAAGCTTCGGCAAATTTGGCGCGATATGATGGAGTTAAGTACGGTTTCCGGTCTCCAGACCCCGATAATCTTTTGGATATGTATGCCAAAACCCGCTCTCAAGGGTTCGGTGCGGAAGTTAAACGCCGGATTGCGATCGGCACTTACGTATTGTCGGCTGGATATTACGATGCCTATTATCTAAAAGCTCAAAAAGTTCGGACTTTGATTAAAGAAGACTTTGAAAAAGCTTTTTCTCAAGTTGATGTTTTAGTCTGTCCCACTGCTCCTACTACCGCATTTAAGGCAGGCGAAAAATTCAATGATCCCCTGAGTATGTATTTGTCAGATTTGATGACTATTCCCGTGAATCTTGCTGGTTTGCCAGCTTTGAGTTTGCCCTGCGGATTTGATGATAAAGGACTGCCCGTGGGTATACAACTGATTGGTAATGTTTTGCAAGAATCTCGGTTGTTTCAGGTGGCTCACGCTTACGAACAGTCTACGAATTGGCACTTACACCACCCCGAATTGCATTAATTTTTGGAAATCGGCGGAATACGGTGGCGGAAGTTAGTAATCGATCTTGGCTAATTGTCTGAATTAATAATTTGCCATTAGCTTTTGAGCGATCTCTAATTTCCCGCGTGCTCTATCTATGAACAATTTGCTAGTATTCCTTTTGTCTAAATCGCTAATAGCTTTTGGGATAGTTTTGGCCGTTGCTTATTCTGCTGCTTGTGTATTCCTCTTTGTAGCGCAAGGTAAGTTTATCTTTTTTCCGGCGCGGGCGATCGAAACTACGCCAGATGATTTTCAGTTGCAATATCAAGATGTCTGGCTGCCAATTCCAACTAAAACAGGCGCGGTGGACAGCGTGCACGGGTGGTGGATTCCTGCCTCGGAAAATCCCCCCAGCCCCCCCGAAGCTAGGGGTGGAGCAAGAAAGGGGGAGGCTGTTCCCTCTGTTAACACCGGAGACTCGGATACCCCCCCCAGCCCCCCCTTGCCAAGGGGGGGAGCTAGAGGAGTCGGAACGTCCCCGCAAAGTGAGAGACCGGCAGTCGCTCCGGTTCCCCCCCTTAACAAGGGGGGGTTAGGGGCCGGGCTGTTTGATTCTCACCAAAAACGAGGTTTTTGTAGGGGTAGTGCCCCCGTGCCTACCCCCGCCACCAACCATCGAATGGGGGTTTCTGGCAAAAAGGGCCGGCACGGGGGCACGGCCCCTACCAAGAATGAAACCGCCCTGGGGTTAGGGAAGGTAGTTTTGTACCTGCACGGCAATGCTTCAAATGTGGGATCAAATGTCGAACACGCTTATCGATTTCATGGGTTAGGTTTGTCGGTATTTGTGATGGATTATCGTGGTTATGGCAAAAGCCAGGGCGATTTTCCGAGTGAATCTCAGGTTTATGAGGATGCTCAACTTGCTTGGGATTATTTGGTGAAACAGCGGGGGATTAACCCGAATCAAATTTATCTCTACGGTCATTCTTTGGGAGGGGCGATCGCGATCGATCTAGCCTTGCGTCACCCGGAGGCAGCAGGGGTAATTGTAGAAGGCTCTTTTACTTCGACGCGGGCGATGGTGAATTTCCAAAAAGGGCTGTTTTGGATGTTTCCGATAGATGTTTTACTGACACAGCGGTTTGATTCTCTTTCAAAAGTCGATCGGCTGCAAATGCCCGTGCTGTTTATTCACGGGGCTGCTGACAATGTAGTTCCAGTGGAAATGACCAAAAAACTGTTTGATGCAGCACCTGAACCCAAACAGTTGTATATAGTTCCTGATGGAGGTCACAATAATGTGGCACAGATCGGGGGCACAGAATATCTGCAAATACTGAGCCAATTTTTAGGTTCTTCACAGTAGATAAAAGCTCTTGGCGGTAACAGGTTAAGTTTGATATCTGTACCGCCTGCTCGCACTTCTAACAGTAGATATCTAAAGCGGAGCAGTTATCCCGATGATATCGCTTAGTATAACCTTAATACATTCAGCCACCAGTCATTCAAGGCATAGCAATAATTGCAGTAATTGTTCGTGTTTATAGCTTGTTCTTTCTTAACTTCGCAGCCTCGCCGAGAGGTTTTTCTGTCCGGCATCCGGGCGCCGCAGAGATTGGCATCTATGAGATTAGCTTTGTTCAATCTCGCATCCCTCAAGTCGGCATTTCTCAGGTCTGCACCGCTGAGATTTGCACCGCTTAAATCGGCTTCTTTGAGGTCTGCACCCCTGAGATTTGCACCGCTTAAATCTGCATTTCTCAGGTCGGTTCGAGTTAGTTTAGCGGCGCTCAAATTACTGCATTTTAAGTTAGCCAACTGGAGGGATGCGTCTCGCAGAAAACTCTCGCTGAGGTTGGCATTTTCTAAGTTGGCTCCCCTGATGTCGGCCCTGCTCATGTCGGCTTTGCTGAGGTCGGCGTCAGCCAAAAAGGCGTTTCTCATGTTGGCGTTGTTTAAATTAGCTTCCATTAAGTCAGCCGCAGTCAAGTCGGCATCAACTAAGTCGGCCCTGCTGAGAGTGGCGCGGCTCAAGGAAGCGCCAAACAAATCTGCACGGCTCAAGGAAGCGCCAAATAAGTCGCATCCGGGACATCCTCTGGTTTCTAGCAGCCGCTTTACTAGAGACAGATTTTGAGCTTGTAAGGGAAGTGCGGCGCAAAATGGGAGTAGCATTATCGCTGCAGTCAGAATTTTGAGTTTGATTTTGGTCATAGTCTGGGTAAGTTCTGTAACTGCCTTTCATCACGGATTTGTCTGCTGGACTTACGTGCGGGGGACCAAAAACCCGGTTTCCTTGTTAATTCCTCGCTGCCAAACCCAATATTCTAAGCAGAAACTGGGTTGTTTGCGTAAGTCCTAGTCTATTGACACTCCCTGCGCTGAAGCGACAGGGATTCTTAAGCCCATAATTTATGTCTTAAAGGCGCTGACAATTCGCCCCTACTGATTCCGCTTAGATCAAGTCCAAGCATTACCGCTACTTTTCTACCAATATTGCCACAACCGTTGCAATCTGCATTGATCAACCAACCTTGAGCTGTTCGATACAAGCCACGCTTAATTCGTTTACCAGATGGAAGCCACCCTTCGGGTTTCTCGCCGAATGTAGGTAGCAAATCATTATCAACGAATGAAGCCTTTGAGGAATACGATTCTTCAGTCTCCAGAAATCTTAAGCCGTACTGCTCACACAATTGACCAATTCTATCCTTCAGTCTGCCCGTAGGAATCTGCACAAACTTTTGATTAGTTTTGCTTCCCATGTTGGCAGACTTTTTTTGTCCTTTGTTCCAGCCAAATACAACGGTTCCTATTTGATTGTTCAAACAATGATTAATCACCTTTTTGGCTGCCTTGTTGACGGCATCTCGCATCTGACGATTTCGTCTCTCGGTTACGCTGGCAAGTTTTTTAGACCAAAACCCGTTAGCTTTCCCCTTCATCAAAAATGCAACTTGCTTGTTGTAACCTTGATTGAGAGACTTTATGTGCTTGCCATCAACTATAAAACTTGTACCAACGTTGCTCACACAAGTTAGCCAATTATCTACGCCGTGGTCAATCATCAAGCATCTGGCAATATCTACATCTGATTGGACTTCAGTAGTTTTGTAGACAAACTCTAGGTAGAAACAGCCGTTTCGAGGAAGAATGCGATATTCCCGAATAGCCTTGAAATCAAGATTAGATGGCATGGGCAAGTAAAACGCATCTAGACCAAACCACACTTTGACCTTGCTGCCTAGGGGAAATCTCAACATTCCGTCTTTGAGTTTTACCGACCTACCTGTAAACGTCACCACAGCCCTTCCGCC
>NZ_JAUBPB010000070.1:0-37213 GCF_036700545.1 Microcoleus sp. SVA1B4 | reverse complement strand
ATTCTTTTTTCTAGGTTCAGTTTTCTACCTTTAGTTCGCGGTTGTTTGAACCGCTTCCCTTCTGGCGCTTTATTAATGTATCAACTCTCCCCAGAGTTGTCAAGCGTTTTGTGAAAATATTTTTGAGGTTTTTTTGAAGCTATACACAGTAAGGGTTTCGACATTTATCGCCTGCTCCGGTATCCCCTGGCTGACTCCTCTTTTAACTATGGGGTCTTTTTTTGGGCCCAAATACGGCTTTGGGGCGGACTATTTCCCGCGCATGGGTATAAGGACTCAGTGGTTCAACATGATGGGGCTTACTTGGAGTAGAGGTTAGGCAAAGTTAGAGTGTAAGGTGTGAGGCTGCATCATGGGCTTAGGATGACAGAAGCAGGCTGGTGCATGAGTCATATATATGTAAGTGGTGTCTGCATTTCTTGGACTTTACGGAGGGAGGTTTGGATCTCAGATTGAGCCGATCGCCCTTAACGATTCCTCTGATTCAAAATCCCGAAGTTGACACGACACGGTACTCTAACCCCGATCGAACTCCCAGGAATCGATCGCCCGCAAATACACTCTCCTGAATTACACCCCCAAACTCCTTCAGTTACGCCAGTTATCAGCCTTTGATGATCGAGGGCGAGTTGGTATCCTCAACATCTACATCTAAAAAGTGCAAGTGACTCTCTTCCTGAGTATTGACAGCAATCACCAAACCTCTATTGCCCCAGGGAGCGATCGCCCGCGGTGAGGCGGGGCTGCTAAAATTCCCTACTTGAATCCCTTGACTGTTTAACACTTCTATCTGGCCCCCAACATCTGCCAATACCCATCCCCAATTAGCCACACAAGCAGACACGGGCAAACTTTCCAGGGGAATTCGCGCTACCTTGAGCGGCCACAATTTCATCAACAGCACCGCCGCTTTACCACCTTGGGGAATTCCCAGCAAAGTATAAGGCTCAGGTGTCAATAGGATCTGTCCGACGCTGGCAGACAACCGCACAGAACCCACAGGGGTGCCGCGGCGAGTGTAAACTCTAAAAATAGTTTGGGGATTTTTTGGTTCGTTATCCGGCCAAACTGCTAAGACGTGTCGCCGATCCAAAAACATTAATTCTGGTAAATAGTGTTCTGGTAACGGCACAGTAGCGATCAGCTTCAGGGCTTTTTTCTGATCGCCCGCCGTGCTGTTTCCAGCTAAAGAATAAAAACGCAGTTCGCCGGGAACCGCTACTGTCAACCAGTTGCCGCGAGAGTCTACAGCAGCTTTTAAAGCATCTGGCCCTTGCCTCAAACCCATATCCAGTAAACACTGAGGCTCCCAAGATCGCTCATTGAGCCAGTAAAGTTTTTGGGGAGTGAGAACGCAGCAGCCGTTGGAAACAGGTAAAATGCCGCGCACGATTTCCGCCATTAATGAAATCGAAGTAGACATTTCTCCTGTAACTAGCTGTTTTCCCGGCTGAGACCAAACCTTGACCTCTGTACCTACAGCAGCATAGAGATAGGTTTCAGTGGCAATTAAAGCGGTCAACGGTGCAGGAAGTATCAGTGGCTTGGGCTGCGAAAGCGAATAGCGCACAGTCCGAAGTAAATTAATAGCCGACTGTGATACTTTTTCCTCTTCAACTTCCAGCAAAGAGTCAGTTTCCGACTTCAGACTTTTATCACCACTTGTGGGATTTTCCCAGGGAATAATGCAGTCGCCCAATTGCCTGACAGCGGGGTCGTACATGATCAACCGCAGAGCTTGAGCCATTTGGGAAGCACTGGCAAAACGGCGGGCTGGCAGCTTTTCTAAAGATTTTTTGACTATTGCTTGCAAAGGTTCGGGGATGGCGTCTGGAAATTGCAAGCGTTGATTGAGGTGGGCCCACCTCAAGTCTCCGGGGGTTCCCCCGAAAGGGCGGTAGCCCATTAGCAATTCAAACAGCAGAATTCCTACTGCATATATATCTGACATCGGGGAAAAAAGACCGTAAAACCGCTCAGGGGCCATGTAAGCAGGGGAACCTACGGTAGCGTCGGGAGAAAGTTCTTGGTGGAGGCGAGTGGTACCTATTTCTGGCAGCCGACGCGCGATGCCAAAGTCAGACAGCCGGGGCGACCAACCTTTGGCCCCTAAAGTTAGGAGGATATTTTCGGGTTTGATGTCGCAGTGAACTACGCCTCGGCGGTGGGCGTAGTCTAAGCCGGCTAAAACTTCCATGACTAGCTGTAAACCTTCGAGCAGACGCAAGGGGCGGTCTTGTTTGAGTAGGTTGCGGAGGGTTCCTCCCTCGCAGTAGTCCATAACCAAGTACCTGCCTGTAGCTGTGTGTTCTAGAGCTCGGCAGGTAACGATGTTCGGGTGCTGCAAGGTGATCAGAAACCACAGCTCTCGCAAGAATTCGCTAGTTGGGGCTTTTTGATGACTAAGTTCTTTGAGAGCAACCAGTTGGCTGGTGAGGCGGGAGTCCTGGGCGGGAGCTTCTCGAACGCTGGCACAAAAGACTCGACCAAATTGTCCTTGTCCGACTAGCCCTAAAATGCGGTACTTAGAATGTTGCATCGGTCTAATTATAGAAAAAGCTTGAGCTAGTATTAAAATATGTAAATAATTCTGACAAAAATTCAAATTTTTGAATCGATCGCCAGGTACAGCCTATGTTATCTCAGGTTCATTCTCAGCCTCCTTGAGAGCGATCGCACAGTCGCACCTACTAAAATCCTTGAGCTTCGGAATCACTATCAATCTTGCCGGATGCCTGTACCCGATCTGGAACTACCTGTGGCTGCTATTTTAGTTGATCGCGACTATTACAGTTTTTTCAATGCCCTCCAGAAAGTTTCTAAGGTTTTAGCTTTTCAAGGCTAAGCTGGGGAATCGGGCCGAGGAAACAGCGATAGGACCAAAAAAACAGAAGTGCGGTTATGCCATAGGGGTTAGAGAGGCAGAAGCCGATGCTGTCGTCAAGGCATCTTAACCTTTTTGAGTGTTAGCCAAATTTTTTTGCGCTTTGAATAAGTTGATCGTAACTTGCTAAATACTGAACTTGACAGGAGCAAACATCAATATGGTTAAAATTATTAAACTAGATCCAATTGCGGAGGAAATAGCAGTCGAAACCCGATCGAATATCCTGTCTGCCTTACTTTCCAAAGACTTAGACGTTCTCAAGGAATGCGGGGGGCGGGGAATGTGCGCTACCTGCCATGTTTACATTAAAGAAGGCATGGAAGGCTTGTCGGACATGAACCGCCGCGAGAAAAGGACGTTGGAAGTCATTACTACGGCTAAAGCCAATTCGCGACTTGCTTGTCAGGCTCAAATTATGGGCGAGGGTGTGGTTGTAGAGTTGCCTGCGGGGATGTACATTAATGCTATTGAAAATGTCGAAGCTCTGATCGGCCGCCGGGCCCAGCAAGATTTATTACACCCAATTACGGGTCAAGTAGTTGTAGAATCGGGAAAGTTAATTACTCGTTCTATCGTTACACAGCTTAATGAAACCCGCTTTCAAGTAGGACAGTATTTAGTTCGCACTAAAGAAGCTTAAAACTGATATGTTTGTATTTTAGTAGTAGAGAAAAATCTATGTTGAGCCAACTTGCGCGTTTGAGCACGGAAACAGACGGACGGTACGCCAGTGCAGAAGAACTCCAATTTTTGAAAGACTACTTTCAGTCTTTGAATTACCGGATGAGTGCTTATAAAAAAATTCAAGCCTCTGAAACAGAAATTATGCGGCAAGTGGAAGCACAAATGCTGTCTCTAGACCCTAGTTTATTTCGGCGGGGGGCTAACGATATGACTGAAAAGTGCCGTGGAGATATTGTGCGGGTGTTGAGGCATTCGGCGGCAGCACTGTTGATTAATGATACTGAACGGTTGCGCGATCGGCTACTACTTTGGTTGCAAACTATTTTAGGCGCTGTTCAAGTTAGAAATACTGCGACCGTGACCTATGATGTGATGAAAAAGGTCCTCAAGCAATATCTCACGGTGGAAGAAAGGAACCTATTTTTTCCGATTCTGGACATCAACCGCACTTTACTGGGCAAATAATCAAGGGAGTTGACAAGTTAACGCCGATAAACTGTGCCGTTAGGAAGAGTGGCTCCAATCAACTTCGCTCCGGTCAAATCCGCCTCAGTGAGAATCGCTCCCCGGAGGTTGGCTCCTGTCAAGTCAGCTTTCTGCAAGTTGGCTTTACTCAGGTTAGCTTTGCTCAAGTTAATTTCATGTAGACAAGAATTAGACAGGTCGGCATTGATCAGGTAGGCTAGACTCAAGTTGGCTTTGCTGAGGTTTGCCCCGCTAAAGTTAGCTTCCATCAGATAAGCACCGCTCAAGTTGGCTTCGTTCAACAATGCCTCTGCCATATTGATTCCAGTTAAAAGTTTGCGGCTCAAGTCTACACCGCCCAGATCGGCCCCGCTGAGGTTAATACCGCTTAAGTGGCTGCCGTTCAAAGTAATGTTTCTCAGGTAGGTTTTGCTGAGGTCTGCTTTGCACAAATTGGCTCTATCCAAGCAAGCTTCGCTAAGGTCTGATCCGCTCAAGCACGCGCCGTTTAAATAGGCTTGAGTGAGGTTAGTTCGCCTGAGATTTGCTTTCAACAGGTTGGCTTTGCTGAGGTTAGCACGGGTTAAGTTGGCTCCGGCTAGGTTGGCTTTGGATAATTCGGCTCCGGTGAGTTGTGCTTCGGTCAAGTCTGCCTCTTTCAGACTCGCTAGACTTAAGTAAGCATCTTTGAAGTTTGCTCCGTTGAGATTGGATTTAATCAGATAGGCTTTACTGAGATTGGCCTGAGTGAGAACGGCTTTGGTGAGGTTAGCGGCGCTCATATCTGCACCTATGAGATTAGCATTGGGAAGAATTGCTCCGGTCAGGTTTGCCCAATTCAGATGAGATCCGGCTAGGTTGGCGCCGGTGAGATTGGCTCCGATGAGATTGGCTCCACTCAGACTGGCTGCCATGAGGTTGGCGCCGGTGAGATTGGCTCCGCTGAGGTCAGCTTTGCTGAGGTTGGCTCGACTCAGATGGGCTTTGGTGAGGTCTGCCCCGCTGAGGTTAGCACCGATTAAGTAGGGTCGTTGCTGGTGTTGGTTGAGGTTTGCCAAAATTAGAGTTGGGGCATCGCTGGAACGGTATAAATCGATCGGACTCAACACAATGCCGCGCAGATTTGCCAGTCTAAAATCTCTTTCGCCGGCTGCATATCGAGTTAGAAGTTCATTGGCGTCCATTAAGTTCTAGCAAAATATTTGAGGTTTTGATGGCTTTTAAATTTTAGGAATTTCTAGAGTAAGTTATGAATTTTCTTGCTGCTAGTTATAATCAGGTTTTATTTAAATTGCTAAAACCTAGTTTCTTGACTTAGGATATTTTTTATAATTTAACTCACAGTTTTGATGATACGGTGGATAATCTGACTACCAAAACTTAATTTTGACAGCTATTAGAAACAAAGTAATAGCTGTCAAATAAGTCAGTTTTTTTGGAAAAGTTGAGTGATAATAGCTTCATGGTCTTTTCCTTCTTCGACCATAGAATCTGCTGGTTGGAGGCGATCGCGCAGCCCTAAAATAAAGCGGTTGCAGTCCGAACCCAATGATTCGCAGGATGTTTGCAGGCAGTGAAGTTCTCGACCCGTAAGCTGACTAAAGAACGAACTTAAAATACCTGCTTCTAAAAAACAGGCTGGTCGCTTAGACTTGGGGGCTGTTTTAGCAAAAAGAGAGTTAGCAATTTTTACTATTAAGAATCCATGTTCGGAATAGCTGGGGTCTAGATCAAATGTTCCCCATCCATGAGTTTTCCAACACTGCTGTAATGACTGAAGAAATTCTACCATTTCCATTTCAGAAACTGGCTGACCGTAGTATTCGCTGACTTCTTCGCAAAAACGCACGTAGAAGTTTTTACCCCACCAGCGACCGCAGTTGAAAAGCACGAGGCGGGAGGCTTGACCTGTTTCTTGTTCTAAGCCGATATAAATGGCTTGAATCAGTGTTTCTGGAAGTGCTAAGAGCCGATCGCCCCGTCGGTTTTCGAGGAGGCCGAGTTCGAGGTCGCCTCGGACGTAGGCATCGCTGGCAAAGTAGTTTCCAGGGAGTCGGGGCTGTTTGAGTAAGTCGGCAATATTAATCATCGGGAATTGGGAATTGGGAATCGGGAATTGGAAATTGGGAAGAAAGCTGATTATTTATTACCTTGATCAATAATAATTGACTGTGCTTGGTCGAAAAATGGTTGCAATATAGCCCTGGCTTGCTCGGAAAGCAATTCTTTTAAACGAGTTTGCAGCAGATTGCAAACAGTTGCTTCGATTTTTTGAGTTTGGTGGGCTTCGACTATGCCGGAAAGCCAGTCTACAAGGCGCTGTTCGAGAAAATTTTGATCGTTCAGCAGCATAGCCATAGCGCAGTACCGCAAGACTAACACCCAGTGTTTGAGCGATCGTTCTAAGGTTTCTTGTTTTTCGTCGGGGAATGTTTCTTGTAGTTGGTTGGCTACTGGTTGGAAGATGCTTGCTTCCTTCTCTCGCAAAAATTCGTAAATTTTTAAGCGCTGAACAAGGGTTACAGCTTGACGCTTAAAAGCTAGGAGTTCTTCGCCTTTTAAAAAGCGGTTTTCTGCCTGATCCAGCAGCGCCTCAATCTCAGGGTGCATGATTTTAATTAAGTGGTAATCGGTAATTGATAAAAGGAAGGAAGTTCGGCAACGAGCAGTGTACGGGATTTAACGGATTTAACGGAGGGATTTTGAAGGATGAGAAAAGAGAGGTGAGGGAAGATGGATGAGGGATTGCTCTATTTTTCATGTTCTATTCCCTAGACAGATTAAAACATATCGAATAGGTCATCAATGGTGACTTCTGCTTGTTCAGTAATAGAAATTACTGGCAAGGGTGGCGGTAGGGGTAGGGCACCTACTTCCGGAATTCCTTCCCAAGAAATAGCTTGAAAAAAGTCTGCTACTGGCTGGGTTAAACTCAGAAGTTGACCGGGGTTCGAGCCAGTTGGGGTTTCTAAAGATTTTCCCAGCCAATTATAGTGACCAAAGAATTCTTGGACGGATTGGCCCAACCATGAAGTTTGACTTTTCATCTTTCTTCCTGCCTGGAGAAATCCACCATTGCACTTTCGATCGCGAAATTGGTGGGAGGAAAGGCAGGGCAGGGAATGTGCCTTTCCAGGTTGTTTACCGCAATATTTCACCGTGTTGCAGTCGATTTTGAATATCGCGGGCGTTGGCACCTTCGTTGAGCCAGAATGCTGCTGCATCAATTTTATCTGGGTTGCCAAGCAGAAACTTGCAATAGGTTTCTCCCATTGAGTAACATTGGAGTTCTATGCAGCTCAGAGGCTTTTTGACTAAAGAGCCAAAGAAACCGGCGAACAAACCGGCGTATAGGTGACAAACCGGTTTGCCTACGTCGCCCAAAGTTCGAGCAACTGCTGAGTCAAAAAGGTTGATGAAGATACAGCCGTGTTTGCGATCGCTCATGTCCACTTCCCAGCGACCCCAACCTTGAGCTGTGAAAGGCCACCACCAAGTTTCTAGCAGAAACATGAGATTTGACTGGCGAATGTTCTGGCTGTATTCGGCACTAAACCATTTTTGAAAAAATTCGGAATCTTGGAGTCCCCATTGGCAACCAATAGTATACATGATGACAGAGGACGCAGGGCCGACTTCTTCTTCGAGTCCCTCCACCAAACCAATAATGAAGTCTTCGCTTGTAAAAATGTTGCGCGACTCGTTCCAGTCGTCAATTGTACCCATCTGGCGATCGAAGGCAAAAAAATCCTGAAATCTATAGTGGCTATGAGTTTTAGGATGATGTTGCTTTAGTAACGATTCGCTGTGGGGGGAGATTTCTTTTTTGGCGGTAGAGACCATTGGCGGGTTATTCCTTTTTGATGTAGTTTGGTGAAAATTAGAGTCAAATAGACTGGCCTGTGTATCCAATTTAACTTTATTTTTCTAAAGGTAGACACAGGGGAGAATTTTTTACTGCAATATAAAAATTAAAATTTCTAGGATGCTAAATTTGGGCGCTTGTTGGGAGTTCTGCCTTCGGACAACTGCTCTCTGAGTGCTGGCGAAAGTGGGTATAACCTTCAGCGGCTATGTGTTATCGTTTTGTGCAAGCAGTCCACTATATATATAGGGCATATGGGGATGAAAAATCACGCTTGTATTGCAATAGGCATCAATCAATATCAGTTACTCCAGCCTTTGAGTTATGCCCAAGAGGATGCAGAGGCATTGTACGGTTTTTTGACTGAGGATGCGGGTTTTGCGCCGGAGGGATGTCTGCTGATGACCGATAGCTCGCCGTCGCTGTGGGGTCAATCTACATATCCAAATCGGGAAAATATTCTGAGATTGACCCAAAGCCTCTGCGGGGAACATGTGCAAAAGGGAGATTTACTCTGGTGTTTTTTTAGCGGCTACGGTGTCAGCTATGAAGGTAAGGATTATTTGATGCCGATTGACGGCAATCCGGCTGACATTAAGGGTACGGGGATTCCGGTAGAGTTGCTGTTGAATACTCTGAAAAACGCTCCTACGGAAACGGTGTTGGTGCTGGTTGATATGAACCGCAGCCAGATTTTGAAAGCGGGGGAAACGATCGGCTCTCAAACGGTCGATCTGGCGCGGGAACTGGAAATCCCAACGGTGCTTTCTTGCCGCCCAAATCAAGTTTCGCGGGAAACTTCGGCTTTGCGTCAGGGGTTTTTTACGACGGCGCTTTTGGAGGGGCTACGCTCGGGACAGTGCATGACGATTAAGGGTTTAGACCGTTTTTTGAGCGATCGACTGCCGGAGCTGTGTGACCACCATTTGCGTCCGAAACAAGAACCTTTGATGGTGGTGAATCCTCCAGGAAAGGCTAATTTGGTGATTTTGCCCGATGTAGGGGTACCAACGGCTGCGTTGGCCGGACGCAACGGCAATATGACGGTTGGTACGGCTGATGGGTTAGATCGCCCGCAAATGGCGACGGCTAGGGATCGAATGGATCTGCCTCCTGCAGTTCGCAACGCTCAGGATTCGTCGGTTGAGATGCCGCCTGTGTCGCAGCCGAAGGCCGTGGTTCCTGCTGATGGGGGAGGCGATCGACCGAACTTGCAAAAGCCGGAGGATGAAGATAAAGGGGGGTCGGATAAGTCATTTTTGCAGCAGCTAGTTTTGTGGAGTTCCGCTACGGCTTTGGTGTTGCTGTTGGGTGTTTTTGTGACGAACAGATCAATTTTTATTGGTCAGCAGGAAGGAGATCCTCGATCGCCTGCTGAAAATGCCCAAAACTCTGGATCTCAACAATCTACTGGTACTGGGGGGTCTCAGAACCAACCGCGGGCGGTGCAAGCAGGGGCTGGAACCAAGCAGCCACCGTCGAGCCAGCAGGTGTGGGCTGAGGCGAAAACTTTCCTTAAGGATGGTTCGGCTTCTAGTTTTAATAAAGCGGTGGTTAAGGCTCGAACGATTCCGGCTAGCGATCCGCTCTACCCGCAGGCTCAGCAGGATATTGAGCGCTGGAGTTTAACGATTTTGGATATAGCTAACGGGCGGGCTGCTCGGGGCGATTTCCAGGGGGCGATCGGGGCGGCTAAATTAATGCCGGATGTCAATAAGCCTGTTTACAATCAGTCGAAACAGGCGATCGCTCAGTGGGAGGAGCTATCCAAAGACCAGGATGTAAATGCTGCTTTGCTATCGGCTGCTAAGGGTCAAATTAAGCGGGGGGTTGCCTCTTCTTACAGTAAAGGCATCCAGCAAGCTAATAAAATTGAGCCAGGTCAGCCGAAGTATGAAGAAGCTCAACAGTTAATTGGAGAGTGGAGCGAAAGTATTCTCAAAATTGCTCAGTTGCGTGGCTCTCAAGGAAAGCTGAAAGAGGCAGTTGAAGCTGCTTCGCTGGTGCCGTCGGGTACTAAGAGTTATCAGCCGGCTCAGAAGGATATCGCCAATTGGAAAACTAAGCTCCAACGCCAGCAGAAAAAAAGTTGATTTAGTTGATAATTTCTCGGTTTCCCACCGGGAAATTATTTTAGCGACTGACCAACATTAGTCGTTGGCTAGATCGATACCTCTTGATACTGAAAAAAGAGACCTACATATCGATAATTTAAAACCAATAATTTTATTCGCCATTTCCCCTCCCAGCTTCTGCGGGAGGGGTTTTTATCTGTTGGCTGGTCGGTGCGTTTTTGTATAGTGAAAGATATCGTATGAGCTGGTTAATGAGGGTTGCATAATAGGGGGATGATTTTAATGTTTTTTGTGATGGGGCCATGAGACCGAAGGCGTGTATTTTCACAGCAGGCGGGACGCCCAACCCTACTCCCCACAATAATCTTCAAATTTTGCAACGCCGATTAATTAATATTTTAAATTCACGTTTAGAGTTTCCTGAGCCGACTCCTCTACCGTCAAAAAATATTTTTCTAACAAAAAAGATGGCTATAAAGATAGTTAAAAAATGATAAATAAATCATGAATAAATAGCTTTTATTTGAAATTTAGAAAAAAATCAGTATGTTTAATTACTTGTGATTATCAGATTAAGTTATATTTTTTTAACTTAATTTAGTAAGAAGGTTTGCTACATATAATTGCTACCTAATGCAAATTAATCGGGCAAAATCGTCATAAAAATCGGCTATGCACAGTTAATTTTTTTTATCGATTTTGGTAGACTATTAGGAGCGATCGACGGATGGAAGACTGTTTAAACTTGTACTGTTTTTAAATTATGAACAGTGACCTATCTGTTATGAATTATACAAAATGAGCCGTTACTGACAATTCTCGCGGACGTGCGATCGCCCCCAATGAATTCAGGAAACATATTCACCGCCACACAGCACAAAATATCTGGATTCGCAAGCTGCGAGTCTTCGTTGGCCCGGAGATCACAAAGCTGCCTTAATTAACACAAATAAGGGCTTTGCAAGAAAATCCAAAAAATATTTCCTTGAGAAACAAGAATAAAAACTTGCTCGGTTATTGTAGCCCCGGTAACAACACGTATGCCTAAAGTTATAGTCCACAGCTAAGTCTACAGGACGAGCTAAATCAATAGGGTGATGTGGCAGTGTCGGGGTGTTAAGAGGGGCGATCGAATAGGAATGTTCCCGGAGCCATCGCTTCCCAATCGGGGAGTCTAAAACCTAGGAAGGCAAGGAGTTGGAGACAAGGCTGAACTTTTTGAGGTCAGGAAAGTAGCGTTAGCACTAAACTCTGCCGTATTGTGGAAATCGAGCCAAATTTGTAACAGTTCTTAACTATAAAGAATTCTGCCAAAACTGCTAGCATAGTGACACTTTTGCTAGCAAAAACAGATAAAGTAAATAAAGTTGGCTAGCTCTAGACGCGCCGATCCCCATCCTGGGGATGTTGAATCAATTTGATTCATACCAAGTGGTTTTAGAGTTACAATCGGAATCAAAGCATCGCTATTTAACTGAGTTCTTTACTTACTTTTACTTTCAGCTATGAACGTGGATTTTATCAAAGCCCAAGTCAGGTTGCTACAGGGTGCAAGTTCATCGGAGCGAGAAACCCTTATTAAAAACATCGGCGTCTGTGCTGGCGTGATCCGACCAGGAGAGTACGTGACTCCGCAACGGAAGCACGCTATTACTCTCTGGCTGCAAACAAATGCGGTTCGCCTCCGACTTCCCCAACTTCCTCTGGACTTATCAGGCCAAAAGCCTTAACAGGGAAGTAATCAAGAGGTAGCGACAGAATCAAAGAAATTAGTCAATCTTACCTAAAAGTGCGTTTTTATTGAGCTGTACAGGATCAATGAAACACGATGAAGATTGAAAAAATGTTTGTAGGGAAAGTTGGGCTCGAAAACACGCCTGTGGACAAGAAGCGGCCGACCGCCTTGGTAGAAGCAGGAAGTGAACGTCAAACCTGCTCTAAAAGTAGATTTGAGTAAGTTTCACAGAAAGGATTATTCTGCACAACTATAACCTGGGTTATTTGCTTTTAGATTTGAGATTCACGATGTAGCTGGTATTGGATAAATAGGCTATTTGTGGATCGCCTGAAAAATTATCCTATTCAATAGGTATAACTAATTACAGGGGCAGTCATTGAACTGCCCTTACTTTTGAACCAGATGCGAAACTGTTGCAAGTTACAATAAACGCATCTACTTGTAGATAGAGTTTATGTGAACTCTCGTGTAAGCAGCAGTGGCTCTATATTATTTGGTATGTTCGAGATGGGAGGGAGAGAAGGGGAGAGGGGGAGAGGATTGGACGACTTTTGATAGGGAATTAATATCATCAAACAGAACGAGTTATAGCAATCCTTGCAGGAGTCGTACCAAGATGTAGGGGATAGTACCTTTCTTTGCCTACCCTGGCCTCATGGGGCAACCACGGGGGGTTTGCCCCTACAAGAATGACACAAAGGATTTAGGATGGCTATATTACAATTCACTTGCTTTCTAATATATTTTTCCACAAAAATACTGTGAGCAAAAAACAAAAATTTCCTTATTTAGTTGGTTCCCGATGGACTTCACACCAAAAAACTTGGGGGTGGCGACACTTTCAAGTGGTCAACCGAAAAAACGAAGGTAAATGGGTATTTGCAGAAATGGTGGCGGCTTGCGATCCAAATGTGCGTTTTTGGCTGAACGCCGCACAGCTCAAAGACCGATCGCTCTGGCAAGCTGGATGGCAGTCTACGCAAGAATTAGAGGAATTAGAAACTGCCGACTAAAAGACAGGGCTGTGGGGTAGAGAGAGGGGAAGTTCCCTCGCCTGCTGCTATCGTTCCGATTCAAACCAATACGGAGTGAGACTTTCCCGGTTTTGAAAAATCTTTTACATGACTACAAGTTCGGGAAACCCTTATGTAGCTGCGTTTTTGCTTCAGTAATTAGGTGGGAAAAATCATACAGCATATTCCATGTATATGTGGTAAACACAAGAAGAGCGATCGCCTGCTGTTTGGTGCGTCGCCACCCGTCAATCTGCCATATTTATCAAATATGAAGGAACGACACACCCTACCGATTAACTAAATTAAGCCAAATGACAGAAGCCGCCAGATAAATTCCATCTAAAAGTTTGCAGCGCGTTTGTCATCGCTCGGTACTGCTTGAGATTGACTAAGGTCGATCGTCCCATATTTCCAGCGGCACAGGGCGCAACCTTCCCGCTACTTCAACACTCGGCCAATTCGGATCAAAAGTCAAATTTTCCAACGTTCCATCGCTGTGAATTACAAACGTATCCTCAATTTTTGCTCCCGACAAACTCGGATTCCAAGCCACAGCCATATTTTCTGCCAAAATATCTGAAGTAGCCGGATTCGCAACAATTTCCCGCGCCAAATATCCGGTAGTTCCACCTTGATGGTGTTCCGCAATTGCTTGAGGATATCCGTGCTCTTCGTAAGCAGTTTTAAGGGTATCATAAACCGCATTCAGCGTTACTCCCGGCCGACAAAAATTGAGCGCCGCTGCTTCAATTTCTCTGACTTTTCGGTGCAACTCTGAATGCTTTTCGCCCAGAAAATCGAAACAGACAAATCTAGTTAAATTGGCATACAAACCCCATCCCCTCGCGCAAAATACTAACATTGCTTGTCGTCCAATTTGTTCGGCGGTTGCTGTGGCGTGGCGGTACAGTGGCAAACGCCTTTCTCCAGCAACTAATGTCAGGGCTGGATGCAAACCTCTCGCCCACAAAGCCTCTGCACCGGCTCCCGCTAGCTGATATTCTGTCCATGTGGGTTTGGCGGCGGAAAGTACCTCTGTCATCGCTTCGCTGGCTAAACGCCCGACTCGTCGGTATCGATCTAATTCGCTTGACATCATTGTCTGTTTGCGGGATTGTAAAGATGCGATTATTGGCGTTTCTTGGGAAGTTGGCCGATCGCTCATGACGTTACCGCCACCAGTAATTTGTTTGACAAAAGCTTCGCGCTGTGCAACATCAGCCCAAGGATAGATGTGCATTTGAAAGTTGGTTGGCAATTCTTCATCTTGCAAGCGTTGAGCTTCGATTTCATCGGTGAGAACCCAAGCGTTTTCGGCGGTAATTAAAAGTTCTGCAACTCCGGTTTCTGCGGTTAGCAATACTGTATGGGAACCGCCGGCTGTGGCCCAGGCAAACCAGTCTGTACCTCGCAAGCGAAGGGATCTCGCTTTTGTTTCGGTTAAGGCTTTGCGGATGAATTCGAGTTTGCTTTCAACTTCTGGGTTTAATGAGTTTATCATATAGGAAATAAGGAAGAAGGAAGAAGGAAGAAGTCAACTCCCCCTGCCCCAGAAGGGGGGAAGGAAGAAGGAAGAAGGAAGAAAATCACTGATTTTAGTTAACATTTGCTAAATCTAAAATCTACAATCTCTAAAATCTAAAATCTAAAATCTAAAATCTAAAATCGATAGATACTGCTTGCAATTCTTTAGCTTTTTCTTCGGGTAAAGCGTCGTTGGCAAACATTCCGGCGGCGAGTTCGGTTCCTGCTAGGTATTTTAAGCGATCGCTCGATCGATAGGGCGGATAAAATTGGGCGTGCAAATGCGCTTCTGGGTGGGGTTTCCCGTCGGTGGGCCCTTGAAACCAAGCCATCAAATAAGGGAAGGGGCGATGCCACAAACCGTCGTATTTGAGGGTGACTGTTTTTAAGGCCTTAGCGAGTGATTGCCGCTGTTTTTCCGTCAAATCGACAAATGTAGCAGCGGGGGCGATCGGGGCAATCCACACTTCGTAAGGGTAGCGAGCACAAGCGGGGACAAAGGCGATCGCCTCTTCGTCTAAATAAATAATTCGCTGGTTGTCGGAAATCTCTTTTTGAATCAAATCTTGCAGCAAACCGCTACCGTTTTTTTGATAGTAAACCGATTGACATTCTAACATCCGTGCGGGCACCGGGGGCACGAATGGATAAGCGTAAATTTGACCGTGGGGATGGTGCAAAGTTACTCCGACTTCGACGCCGCGATTTTCAAAGGGCAAGACGTATTCAATTTCGGGATTGCTGCCAATAACTGAAGTGCGATCGGCCCATACTTCTAACAATAATTCCAAATGAGATAACTCCAAAGAACCGAGGGAAGCCAGCGGATCTTGAGTGAAAACCACGACTTCGCAAATGCCTTTAGCTGGCAAAGTTTCGACAATATTTGCAGGTGCGTTTTTTGCTTGCAAAGTCAGCGAGGGAAAGCGGTTGTCAAACACTGCTACATCGTAATCTCCCGGCGGCAATTCTGTCGGAAACTTAGGGTTAATTGTAGCAGCCAGCGGGTTGTATTCCGGCGGCGGCATGAAAGTTCTTCCCTGACGGTGGCTGGCGTATGCTACCCATTCCCCCCGCAAAGGATGCCACCGAAAGTGCGGGTTTGCCTCTACGGGTTCATTGCTGGGACTTACGGCCGCGATACCTTTTGGGATTGGGTAGCGGCTGTACAGTGTGAGTGGGCGGCCGTCTGGTTTTAGCAATGTTTGGGCGTACATTTTTTGTAGGGGCGGGCGATCGCGTTTAATATATGTTAGGAGTATAACTTCGTGTTTTGAGAATCTGCCCCTACCTAAAGTCGCAAATTATTTTAACAAGTTTAGGAATGAGAATTAAATAACTTAGAATGCGTGATGGTTCTTGTGGGATGGGCGTCCCGCCCGTCCAGAAAGGCCGGACGGGACGCCAAACCCACTTTCATTGTGTAAATTATTTAATTCGCGATCCTTAGTTTGCAGTACCAACCTCAGCCGATCGTCTGCTATTGTAGAACGGGCTGGAGAGCTCGGATCGGGATTCAATTTAAATGCGTAGCAGCTTACGATCGCAATTCCCAATTACCCAGTATATTTATCGCTCGACCATTCGATCGAGCTTTTCCTTAACCAACAAGTCTAACAACGAGCGCAACACAAACAAGCCGCCGAATCCCGAAACCGCAAAAGCTGCGATCGCCCCCGTTTGATATCCGCCCACTAGCAGCACTGCACCCGACAAAAAGACAAAACCAGTCAAACAAGCGAAAATTAGAGTTTTCAGGGCTAAATTAATGCGTTTCAAGGCTCTTTCGCTCTCTAGATTTCGCACTCTAATTTGCAGTTCGCCCTCTTCAATTCGCTGCTCCAAACGGTTGAGATAAACTTGCGATTTGCTCGGCTGTCGTAACTTATATGTAATAAAACTTCGCGCTTGCCTTGCCAATTCTCCGATCGCATTTCCCCGCCCCTTGCTCACCGCAATACTCTTGACAAAAGGCTGAGCGGATGCTAGGAAATTATAGTCAGGGTCGAGAGTTCTAGCAATGCCGTCGAGAGTCGTGACTGACTTGACAATAAACATCATTTCTGCAGGCAAGCGAAACGGTTGCTGCTCAAACATGATGTAAAGTTCGTTCTTAATTTCATTAAAAGCTTGAAAGTCGATCGGCTTATCAATAAACTTATCCAACAGGAAAGCAATCAGCCTGCGTACCGGCATCATATCCGGCATCCGCTCAACTAAGCCGATCGTAATTAAAGTATTGAGTACCTCGTCAGTATCCTTTCTCATCACAGCAAAAAAAGTCTTGACCATTTGGTCTTTAGCCAGAGACTTCACCTCCGCCATCATCCCAAAATCATAAAAAATCAAGCTACCATCTTCTGTCACCGCCAAATTTCCCGGATGGGGGTCAGCTTGAAAAAAACCGTCAATTAACAACTGTTTCAAATAACAGCAAATTCCAAGTTGATTGAGCTTCACAATATCGACTCCAATCGCCTCTAAACTAATGCGATCGTCCACCTTAATGCCGGGTGCGTATTCTAGAGTCAGCACTTTTTTAGTAGTGTATTGCCAGTAGACTTTGGGGACAATAATCTGAGGATATTCTCGAAAATTCTGGCTAAAGCGATCGGAATTTTTACCTTCTTGCAGGTAGTCAATTTCTTGATATAAAATCTTAAAAAACTCGTGATAAATAGATTCCAGGTCATATTTGCGCGTCCCAGGCAAATAGCGATCGCAAAAACGCATCACTTGGCGCACCGCCTTCACATCCAAATCAAATAAACTTTCCAAACCCGGACGCTGCACCTTTACAATCACATCTTCCCCGGTGTGCAGCCTTGCTTTGTGCACCTGTCCCAGACTCGCAGCAGCCAGAGGCGACGGGTCAAAATCGCGGTACAAAGCATAAATATCCTTGCCTAACTCTGATTCTACAAGAGCGATCGCCTCTTCGGAACTAAACTGAGGAACCCGATCTTGCAACTGTTCGAGTTCCTTGACATACTCAAGCGGCAGCAAATCTGCGCGAGTCGAGAGAGACTGGCCGATTTTAATAAAAGTCGGGCCTAAATTCAGCAAAGTATTGACCAACCAATGAGCGCGAATTCTTCTAGTTTGAGGCGAATTATTTTGCAGCAGTGCGTCCCACCACAAAAAAAACATAAACTTTCCCGCCGCTGCAAAAATGTCTATTTGCCGTGCCAGTGGCGAATATTTAGAACGTTGCCAACGCAGGGTTTTAGGTGCAGCTTTTGTGAGCATAATATTGGCGATCGAATTCCATGCACCGTGACAATTTTTAGGGGACAATCCAGGACGCAGAAACCGGCTTGTACGAAAAGACGGGTTGCAGGCCTTTGAAACAGTTAAAAAACTCAGTTTCTTTGGTCTATACTGCGTAATATCATCTCCGGCTATACAATTATAATTAAGTTCATAGTAAGTAATGCCAGTCCTGATTAATTAATAAATAGAGGACAGTCGTACTCACTAAAAACACGCGCTAATTACTGCCCAATAACCAGACATAATATCAGTCCTGGGTAAAATCAGCAATCGAGAACCGGCAATTTAGACAGCAACCAAACAAACAATTCAAAACAGAGGACTTGGTAGTGTTTACAACATTTCCAAATCTCCCTCTTCTGGCAAGTCTTGTCGTTTCGCCTGTTCGCGGCCAATTAAGAGCAGCTTTTCAACCGAACTATTCTTCTACATTACAGAGTTCCGCTGCAAATAGCGGCAGAGTCAGAGTAAAAGATGTGCGCCACAAATTGTCAGCTTCTAAACTTTCTGCCGGACAGCTAGATACATCAATAGTACCATTCAAGTGCTGCACTAAACACTTTACCAGAGCCAGCCCCAAACCCGTACCGGCGATAGCTTGGTCAGTAATGCCAGTGCCACGGCGGAACTTCTCAAAGATGTGGGGCAAATCAGCCGCAGAAATGCCACGCCCGAAATTAGAAAGGCTCAGGACAATATAACCGACTGCCTCAGACACTTCCAAAACTACCGCCGTTCCAGAAGCAGAGTATTTTCCAGCATTCGTCAGCAGTTCCAGCAGTACCCGATTGAGAATGTCCGGGTCAGTTTCCCAGCAAGGGGTCAATTTGGGCAAATCCACCTTAAGAGTCAATTGCTTATCCGCCCACTGTTTTTCAAAATCCCTAACTAAATCTTGAAATAAACGGTTGAGATCGATTTTGATTAGAGAAATTGGGACTTGCTGAGGCTCAAACTGCTTGAGGGCCAGCAAATCGTTAACCAGAGCAGTTTCCTTAGAACACTGCTGTTCTAGAATGTCGAGATACTTAGTCCGATTCGCTGACGGCTGTTCAGCTTGTTTGAGCATCAGAATCGCCAGCTTCATGATTGTTAAAGGGGTACGCAACTCGTGACTCAGAGTGCTGAGAAACTCGTCTTTAACCACCTTCAATTTCCGCATTTGCTCTAGCTGATTGGCAGATTGTTCGTACAGTTTCCCCTGCACGTCGAGACTTTGCTGCAACTGAGCGTTTCTGTCTAAGACTACGGTTTGCAATTCCTTAAGCGTTTGAGTTTGGATCATCATCTTGCTCGCTTGAGCGCTGACTGATTCGAGAACTTCTAGTTCTTCCGGGTTCCAAGTGCGCGGCTTCGAGTGCTGCAAAACCAAGAAACCCAAAACTGTTTCGTGGCAGCTACCGCCCGTGATGGGAACCAGCAGCAAGCCGCGAATGCCTTGGAGTTTCAAAATTTCTGTGGCTACTTCTTGTTCTTTGGCGATTAATTCGCCTGCATCAGCGAGGGCTAGGGGTCGGGGCGCACTGTGGAATGCTTGGTGGCACAAATTAGATTCTGATAGCCAAAAACCTGGATAGTTATTTGGTTTTGAGTTGGGAATTTTGGCTGGGGAATTAGCAGTTTTATCCTTGTTTTTTCTTCTGGATGTTGAGCTTTTTTTTCCGACTGCGCTTTGTGTTATTGCCTGTTTATTTGGATCTTTTTTTACAACCGATTCGCAAACTAATTCGACTTTCGCTTTGGGAGTTTGATTGGGGGAGCGAGTTGTAAATAGAGGATCTGTATATTTCAATAGGAGGATTTGGCCTCTATCTACTTCCATGGTATCGACGGTATTTTGAATAACTTGCTGCAATATTCGATCGACTTCTGAATTGGTGCCGATCGAGGCAGCAACTGACTTGAGTAGATTTTTGTATTTAGCTTGTCGCTGTAACTGTTCGTTTAAGCTGGCAATTTCTTGAGTTTTTTGAAGGTGAGAAATCGCGCTGCCGATCGCGTCTGATGCTGCTTCCAGGCGCTGCAGATCGGCTACCGACCACTCGTAAGGTTGCGACTTACCAACAATTATCATGCCATTTACAGTCCCTCCAAATCGCGCAGGCCCTGCCAAAATTGCCCGAAAAGGCAGCGGAGTCACAGGGGAATTGGGCGATGAAGCTGCCGGAATATCAAGATAGTCGGATATCACCACTATCTCTCCGTTTGCTAGGACGTTTGCCCAAGCGGGATGTTCGAGTGATATGCTAGGCGGTTTTAATCCTGTAGTTTGGGGGTGTTCCGGTGTTGGAGTCGAATCGGCAACATCGGCAACATAAGGGAGATTGCTCCAATTTTGCCAGTAAGCGTTCGGATGTACTACTTTCTGGTCAACCACAGCAGTAACCAAACAGAAATCTGCCCGCCATGCAGCCCCCAAAGTATTGGCTATTTGCAGCAGCAGGAGTTCTCGATCAAAGCTGGTGGCGAGAATTTGGCAAATTTGTCGCCCGAGAAGGGCAGGATCGACCTGGTACTGCATAAGACGATCCAGAAATTTTGGGACTGAGACTGATTCTGCGATTTGCGGTAAATGCAATGTGCAAGACTCTGACGGCGATCTGTCGATCAAAGTAAAGTCTTGATTTCTCTGGCGATCGATCATGGCAACCAAGCCTTTATTCTAAGATGTTTGAGCCGACTACCGCTGCAACAAATATAGAACCTCTCCATAACTGTCGGCTTAACCATTATGAGTCTGCTTTCTGTGTTTGTGGAGCCGATCGGCGGGTGACTCGATATGTAAAAATATACCCAGATATGACCGAGTTCTATTTTCCTGTTTTCTACGCTTGGATCTGTACGGGATGAACTTTGCCATCCTTGACCGGATGATTATCAATCCCATTCCCCTAATTTTGACCCCCTCGCATCCAGGATACCCGCCACGTGATTCATCCGTCCAAAAATCAAAAACCTGTATCCGATGAAACTTGCCCCCCGAATTTATCCGTGGGGTCAATCTAAAATCTAAAATCTAAAATCGATTGACGGTTATTAGTAGTATGAATCTTTTCTAGAGACCGCTTAGTGACACCCATCTTCTCACTGTGTGATGTTTCCTATTTAAGTTTGTGATACTAGCAAATTTTTATTGTGATACAAATCCGCCGATCTAGTAACGCCGATCGCAAAAATTCAAAATCCCCAAATTATCACTCATAACGCCGGCTGAGAGTTTCCGAGTTTTGACTCAAAAACTCATTTTTCACAACACCTAGAGCAGCGCGGCGAACTCTCTTGTTAAATTTATTTATTTTGTGCTTCCTGTTGGGCTTTATCGCTATTTTGGCGATAAAGTGCCGTCCGGTTCTGAGCTGTGGTATAGCGGGGATGTTTGGAAGGCACGGCTGCCATCAAATCGGAAGCTTGCTGCCACTTAGCAGCTACGACTAACCAATCCTCGCGAGATTGAGCGGTTTTGCCCTCGGTGGCTGCTTGTTCGGCTACTCGCACTGCTTGTGCAAAAGAGTCACCAGCAGAATTAACAGTCTCCTTAGAAATTTTCACAGCAGGTTTTGCCTCCGAGGGAGGAGCACTGGCAACTGCTTGGGTGCTGGCTTGTGTAGTGTTTGGCACTTGGGAATTAAGTCCTTTGTAGATGGCGGCCGCTGCAGCGAGCAACAGCACGCTCAAGCTGATGCCGCCGACGATACCGCGCTGAAATTGTCGCGGTTGCTGCATCGATCGAGGTATAGCCATTCTTGGCAAAGCCCGCTTGCCTCCCACAGCTTGTCGTTCGTGATGGGCTGTGGCTAAACGCTTGAACAAATTCGGCTTTCGGAGTTTAATTTCTTGAGACCACAACAGTTGATTTTCGGGATCGCGGCTAATTTCTTCCAGCCACAGCAGTTGGTGTTCTCGGACAAGCCGGCTGTTGATGTTGACTCGGCGAATATTGTGGGGCGAAATGCGTTCCAAAATTGCTCGGACTCGATCGACCAAACTAGACTCTTCGAGCAATTGGGGCGTTGCAGCTTCGCACAGCAGTTGCAACACCCCGTCTGCAAACACAGCTCGGGCCCTGACCCCTACCTGTGCCAGTTCGTCATTAAGGATTTGAATAATCGATGCAACCGAGCCCTCGCGAGCTTGTCGAGCAATGTCATCTATTGGATTTGCCATAAAACTATGTTGACGCTTAGCAACTGTTAATTGTTAACCCAAAGTCTCGGATCTAATTTTTATTCATACAGGTTATCACTGACACTGCCAGGTTAAAATGAACAGATGCAAATCTTGCATACCGATCCACTTAAAATTATCACCACAGCATCGAGCGAGGCTAACAGGAAATAAACTATGGGTAAAGTAATTAGCGGTCAAATTTTTGTTGTAGACGACAACATCGATACAGATCAAATTATCCCTGCCGAATACCTGACCCTGGTACCCTCGAAGCCGGATGAGTACGAGAAACTAGGCAGTTACGCGATGATTGGGTTGCCCGATCGCTACGGTAAGTTTATCGAATCCGGCGAACAGAAAACCCGGTATCCGATTATCATAGCGGGCGAAAATTTTGGCTGCGGTTCTTCGCGGGAGCACGCTCCGATCGCTCTGGGGGCTGCAGGTGTCACAGCGGTGGTAGCTTTGTCTTACGCGCGCATTTTCTTTCGCAATTGCTCGGCTACTGGCGAATTGTACCCGATCGAATCAGTCGAGCGGCTCTGCGACTTGTTTGTAACCGGTCAAGAAGTGACGATCGACTTTACAGCAGAGGTAATTGTCAACCACACTCTCGATCGAACTTTCTCGCTCAAACCGTTAGGAGAAGTAGGGCCAGTAATAGATGCCGGAGGGTTGTTTGACTACGCGCGCCAAACCGGAATGATTGCGGCTCGCTCTTAACTTTTAAACCCCCTGCAATGTCAGGGCTGTTTCGGGGCAACCACGGGGAGTAGGGGTCGGATTGCCCCTACAGAAAACGATGATTTTGACTCTTGTAGTGCTACCCCTACTCCCCGTGCCTACCCTCCCCATCCACGATTTGCTCGTGTTTCAGAGATTGGGGCAGCCACGGGGGGCTGCCCCTACAAGATAATGAAACAGCTCTGCCTGCAATGTAAGGTGCACGCCTGGGCGCACCTTACGAATATCTCCCTCCTCAAACCCCTGCAATGTGGGGTGAGTGCCAATTTTCTCAAATCGAGTCAATAAAATTCAATAAAATACGCTGGTGAGCAATCCCAAAAGGTCGCACATCTCCTGACTGCTCAGAAAAGCATTTGCCGATCCGAATCTGCTGGGGTGTCAACAACTTCATATCCCAACCCTCAAGCAAAACTAAATCCTTGACATCCGCACTAAGTTGTGCATAAAAAACGTGGCGAACAACATCTTTTTCGACATCACAACAGAAAAAAGAAACACTTGCAGGAGCATAACTAATTTCTTCTTTCAATTCTCGCAAGACAGCCACTTCCGCAGTTTCCCCCGGTTCCAAGTGTCCGCCAAACAAAGCCCAATGTCCGGGATACCTGATATGAGGAATATCGTCTCGCAACTGACAGAGAAACTTGCCGTCTTGGTACAAAATCGCGATCGCAACGTGAATTTTAGTCATTTGTTAAAAAGCAGAAAGAAGGAAGAAGGAAGAAGGAATAAATTGCTGTAGGGGCGGGTTCACCAACATCTGTAAAACCCACCAAAAATCTAGGTAAACCCGCCCCGACCATAATATTATGGTTAATGAACTTTGAGGATAAATAAACAGATCCAAATCGCCCAAGCGCAACTATAAACCTTTGATTTTTATGAAATAGAATCACTTAATGAAATCAATTATAGCGGTTCTCAAGCGTGGTGAAATATGGGGGCGAACCCTATGCCCACGGCTCCCTATGACCACCTCATGTTACTGAGAAAGGCTATAGCATCTTCCTATTTTTATTTAGTTGCCGCTGGAGTGCGCTTTAATTGTTCCATTTCCTCAACATAAACTTCACCTAAATCTTTTCCGGCCAAATCCTTCAGAGTAATACTCTTGTAGCGGACTTCTCCCTTCAGCAATACTTCATCGCCAAGCTGGGGCAACTCTTGCTTGGTTAAAATCCAAATACTGCCAGTACCATCCTCAAGTTGATAAGCCGCAGTCCCCACAAACGGAGCGCGATTTTCCACCTTTCCCCGGAGATAAACTTCACCATCGACTTGTCGCTTTTGTTGAATGTCGCCAATGCTAGCAACATTAAAACCAAGATTAAGTTGAGACATGGGTAAATTGCCGCAACTGAAAAAACCGCTGGCGAGGATTAGCGACAAAGAGCTGGTACAGAATCTTTGAACCCAAACTTGCTTAATTGCAGTAGTCATTGTCAACTGATTTGAGATGTGAGATACGACTTACTTTAACAGAATCCCCAGAATCGATCGCAAGTAAGAAATTTCTCTAGTGTAGTCCTTGGCGGGGATTAAGCTAAAATCTAAAATCATCAGCCCCTAACCCAGAGTCTACAATGGATGCCAAAACTGCTCAAATACTAGATGGCAAAGCTTTAGCGACAAAGATTCAAAGCGAGCTGAGCGATCGAGTCCGCGCCCTACAACCCAAAAAGGGTCGTCCTCCGGGACTTGCGGTGCTGATGGTAGGGGACAACCCAGCTAGCGCAGCCTATGTTCGCAATAAAGAGCGAGCCTGCGCTAAAGTTGGGATAGCTTCCTTCGGCCAGCATTACCCAGCCAACGCTACTCAAGCCGAACTAGAACTTGCAATTCGTGCACTCAACCAGGACGATCGAGTAGACGGCATTTTAGTTCAATTACCGCTACCAGAACACTTAGATGCAATTTCGCTGCTGTACCAAATTGCCCCCGATAAAGATGCTGACGGACTTCACCCTGTAAATTTAGGCCGTCTCGTGCGCGGGGAGGAAGGTTTGCGGAGTTGTACTCCCGCCGGAGTGATGCGGTTATTGCAGGAATACCAGATTGATTTGAAAGGAAAAAATGCCGTTGTTTTGGGCCGCAGTATTTTGGTAGGAAAACCGATGGCGCTGATGCTGTTAGAAGCCGATTGTACTGTTACTGTAGCTCATTCGCGATCGCAAAACTTAGAATCTATTACCAATCAAGCCGATATTTTAATAGCCGCAGTCGGCCGCACAGAAATGATTACAGCTAATATGGTCAAACCTGGATCAGTAGTAATTGATGTCGGTATTAACCGCGTCGTCAATCCAGACGGTACGAGTCGTTTAGCCGGAGATGTAGATTTTAATGCTGTTAAAACAGTAGCCGAATTTATCACGCCGGTGCCGGGAGGAATCGGGCCGATGACTGTTGCTATGCTTTTGGAAAATACCGTTTCGAGTTACAGTATCAAGTAGTCATTAGTCATGACAAATGCACCTAACGTAGGGTGCGTCGCTGCTGAAATTTTCGATCGTATTTGAAGATTTGCGATCGCGACGCGCCCTACAGTTTGACAGCAACAACGCGAATTCGGCGGTAATCTGCAATCCAATTACCATCGCGGTACAGCGCCGATCGCAAACGTTCTTCAACTGCTTTAATTACGTGCGATTCCCTACGGGATAGCTTCGCTTCACGCACATCCTCAGACAACCCCGACAAAAACCCGCCAGCAAACATCTCAATCCAATTTACCATACCCGCGCTGCCACCTTCTAGGGGAGTCGGACGATCGAACAAAACCGCATAACCCACCTCAAAACCCTGCTTTTCCAGAAGCCCAGCATACTCGCCAATACTCGGAAAATACCAAGGATTAAGCGCTTCAGGCTCCTGGCAGCCAATTTCTGACAAAACACTCAAAATTGCCCGGACGATCGCCCCCACGTTCCCCTTACCCCCAAACTCAGCCACAAAACGCCCTCCCGGCTTCAGCGCTTTTTGCACACAATTAATCACAGCATCCGGCTGTTTAATCCAGTGCAAAACCGCATTAGAAAACACAGCATCTAACGGCTCTTCTACTTGAAAAATACTCGCATCTGCGGCCGCGAAGTTAATGTGAGGATAGTTAACTTTTGCCGTGGAAATCATCGACAAAGAGGAATCAATACCTTGTACAAAAGCACCCCTTTGAGCAATCTTTTCAGTTAACTGTCCCGTACCGCAGCCCAAATCCAGAATTTGTTCACCAGCCTTCGGATATAGTAACTCCAAAAGCGATTCGCCGTACTGCCAAACAAAAGCATGATTTTTCTCATAAAGAGCTGTATTCCAAAAATTTTGTGCCATGATAAATATCCTAAATCTGTCTTCTCTTTCTCTGTCTTCTCTTTCTCTGTGTTCTCTGTGTTCTCTGCGGTTAACAAAAAAACCTTCTTCACAAAACCAATCAAATTATTTGTTAGCTAGTTGGGCGATCGCACTTCCCTCGATTCGGCAAACCCTAATATTTTCCAAAATCCGCGCTCCCTGCTTTTCATAAAAAGCAATACCAGGCGCATTGCCAGTATTAACAGTCCATTCAATCCGCCCGCAATTTGTGGACTCAGCAATTTGTGCCAAATACTTTAACAGCGCTGTCCCGACTCCCATACCGCGAAAATGAGCTTGCACAAATAAATCATCAAGCCAAAGGCAAGGCTGCGCCAAAAGACTTGAATAGGAAGCATAAAACATCGCAAACCCTACCGCTGTGTCGGCAACTTCCGCCAACAATACTCGCACTAGCGGAGGCTGGAAAAACAACGTTTGCTGCAATTTATCTGCTGTTGCTTCTAAAAGATGTGGAACTCCATCGAATTCTGATTTTTGCGAAATAAAAGCAAGAATTAATTCCAAATCTGCCAGCTCTGCTTCTCTAATTTTGATATCCAAATTAGCCATTGTTTAATTCTCAATGTCGCCTATTAATCACTGTATGAAACATCATCATTAATGTCCAATATATGTTTAACTAACCACTTATACTTTTAAAATATAAATGATTGAGGAGCTATGGAACTTCGGCATTTGCGTTATTTCATTGCAGTTGCAGAGGAATTGAATTTCACTCGTGCAGCCGAAAAACTGCATATTGCCCAACCACCGCTGAGTCAACAAATCCAGCATTTAGAGGCAGAGTTGGGGTTTCAACTGTTTCGCCGCACCAAGCGGACGGTGCATTTAACGGCTGCGGGACAGGTTTTTTTCGAGGAAGCCGGGAAAATTCTGCAGCAAGTCGATCGAGCAATTCAACTCGGCAGACAAACCAGTCGGGGCGAACTCGGCCAACTGACGATCGGCTTTGTGAGTTCTGCTGCACACAACGTGGTTCCAGCGATTTTACAGGCGTTTCGCACTCGGTGTCCCGCCGTCAAGCTCGAACTGCACGAACAGACAACAAACGAACAGTTGCAGCGGTTGCGGTTCGGGCAAATTGATATCGGCTTCGTGCGCCCTCCGGTTGAGGAAGATGGGATAAATTCTGAAATCGTTTTTCGAGAACCGCTGATCGTGGCACTGCCAGAAACGCATCCGGCGGCCGATCGCACGCATCTTGAATTACGCGAACTTTCCACGGAACCGTTCATCCTATTTCCGCGTTCCCAGGCTGCGGGATTGTACGATGCGATCGTCAGTCTTTGTCAACAAGCAGGTTTTAGCCCGATCGCGGCTCAAGAAGCAATTCAAATGCAAACCATTGTGAGTCTGGTAGCCGCCGAGATGGGAGTGGCGATCGTCCCGGCGTCGATGCAAAATTTCCAGCGCAGCGGGGTTGTTTACAAAGCGTTACCAGAATCAACCTGCATTGTGGCGATCGCTCTAATTTGGCGAAGCGATCCAACGGCGGCGGTGCAACGGTTTTTGGAAGTCGCCAGACACATTAGCAGATTTGAGATTTGAGATTTGAGATTGTAAATTTTAGATTGACTGGTAATTTGACAAACTTATCAAAACTCAAAGATTTTCTGTGCAACAACACCCGTAGAATGATTAATTGATGCTCGGAGTTCGAGCAACTACTGCCGTAAAAGTCAGCACGATGCGACCCCAACGGCTCACAATATCCCATATAAATATTAAGTACAAGAGAGCAAGGGATGGTATTGGCAACAGAAATGGGTTCGTCCCAACCGGAATCCTCTTTCGATTTATCTACTTATCTAGTCAAGCGAAAAGAGGCGATCGAGGTAGCTCTCGACAGTGCACTGCCGGTCATCTACCCAGAGAAAATTTACGAAGCAATGCGCTACTCGCTGCTAGCGGGGGGCAAGCGCCTGCGTCCGATCCTGTGTCTGGCTAGCTGCGAACTGGCCGGCGGCACTACATCTATGGCAATTCCGACAGCTTGCGCTTTGGAAATGATCCACACGATGTCGCTGATCCACGACGATTTGCCGGCAATGGACAATGACGACTACCGGCGCGGCAAACTGACGAACCACAAAGTCTACGGCGAGGATATCGCCATTTTGGCTGGCGATGGTTTGTTGACCTATGCTTTTGAATTTATCGCCACTAAAACTGAGAACGTACCCCCCCAACAGGTGTTGCAGACGATCGCCCATTTAGCGCGGGCATCGGGTGCTGCTGGACTCGTAGGCGGTCAAGTGGTTGATTTGGAATCGGAAGGAAAGACAGATGTTTCTCTGGAAACTTTGAATTACATTCACGCTCACAAAACAGGCGCGCTGTTAGAGGCCTGCGTAGTTTGTGGGGCAATTCTGGCTGGGGCTTCGGCTGCGGATTTGCAGCGGCTGTCTCGTTTCGCTCAAAATATTGGGTTGGCTTTCCAGATCATTGACGACATTCTGGATATTACTGCTACCCAAGAAGAACTGGGCAAAACTGCTGGCAAAGATGTTCAAGCAGGGAAAGTCACTTATCCGAGTTTGTGGGGAATTGAGGAGTCTCGGCGCCAAGCTTCGCAGCTTGTTGCTGATGCTAAGGCTCAATTGGCAGTGTTTGGGAGCAAAGCTCTACCGCTGCTGGCGATCGCCGATTATATTACCAGCCGCAGTAACTAGAAATACTAAACACTATGCAGGAAATTTGCAGCGGCATTTTAAACAATCATGTACTCGTGGTTGCTTTGATCGCTTGTCTGGCGGCTCAGATCATGAAGTTGCCGATCGAGTTGGTCAAAAATCGCAAGTTTAATCTTCAGTATTTGGTAACAACGGGGGGAATGCCCAGCGCTCACTCGTCTTTTGTGGGCGCTTTGGCTGCTGAAGTCGGACAAACGATGGGATGGGAAAGTCCGGACTTTGCGATCGCTGCGATCTTTGCAATTATTGTCATGTACGACGCAGCAGGCGTCCGCCAAGCAGCAGGCAAGCAAGCTCGCATCCTCAACCAAATTATTGACGAGTTTTTTGAGGAAGATCACAACCTTAATGAGGCTCGCCTGAAAGAGTTGCTGGGACACACTCCTTTTCAAGTGCTTGTCGGTTTGGGGCTGGGAATCACTATTGCTTGGATCGCAGGGCCTGCATATTAGTTAACTGTTAACTGTTAACTTTTAACTTTTAACTTTTAACTTTTAAGTATTAGTTGTTGACTGTTAACTGTTAACTAATCACTACTGACCGAATTCTGCTTGCAGAATATCGTCGTTGTCATCGGCGATAGTGGCGACAATAGTGATAGCACGAGAAATTTCTCCGGTCGAGATTTCGGCGATCGTCCGAGTCGATATTACCGCAACTTGATTGTCAACAATGGCAAAATGAGATTCCAAAGTAGACAGCCAATTCATTTCTAGAAGTTTCCGCATTAATTGAGCTTCATTCTTCGCAGGCAACTGCAGTACAAAAGCCCAAACAGTCAAAGTATCATCTTCGGTTTCGCCGGTGAGTTGCACGAACACTTCAACACTGCCGTACTTAAACTTCCAAAGATGTCCGCCAGCTTCACTTTGACCGACCATCACTTTTTGGTCTACAGCCATGCTGGCGATGACAGTTTCAATTTCTTCTGCATAGGTGACGGCTGTGGCTTTTTCGACCTGCTCGGAGGCGATCGCGCTTTCCCTCGATAGGCTTTCTGCGGAAGCTGTTTGTATGTTCGGCTCGCTGGTAGTCATGATTATATTTAGATGGAAAACTATTCCCATAATCAGTTTACTTGCTATGTTCTTCAGATTGTAAATTTTAAATCTTAAAGCTCCGTCCAGAGTAACTTGTTCCTAGGCTCTGCCTGGGAACCGATGTCCAGAGGCTCCGCCTCGCTTAACTACGAAAACTTGAGGCAGAGCATCTGGATCTGCGTTACCAGGATCTGCCTGGTAACGAGTACAAATTATGACTTTAAATAACTGGTTCCGAGGCTAGGCCTGGGAACCAGTAGATCTCGCTTGTTTGCGGAGGCAGACGCAAGTTTGACTTGGAAAGCGGTTTCAATCAGGTTCGCGATCGTTTTTAAGCCTTGGGCTTAGTCGCCGCCGGCTTCTTCTCAATGGTATTCAAGCCGTTGAGGAACATGGGCACCAATTTCTCCATAAATGCCTGCGGGTCGCGGTTCCAGGCGCGCTGAGCTACATCTACTCTGGTCATTTGTAGATCCGGGGCCAGCAGGGTTCTGGGCAAGCGTTCCATCAGGTATTGCGGGCGTTCCCACATCGGCATGGTATTGGCAATATCCACAAGGCGGGTGACGCGGCGGAGTTCTGCCCCCAGCATGATATCCATTCCCGATTCAAAAGCTGCTTGTTCGATCGCCACATACTTGCGCTTTGCCTGTTCCACCTTCTGGCGGTGTTCCGGGCTTTTGTCGGCGATTTGGGCCAGCCAGCGGTTGCCCCAGCGGACGTGACCAGCTTCTTCGGGAAAAATCTTTTCGATTGTTTCGCGGATTTTGACGTTTTCTGCGGTTTGGGGAGCCTGTTTGAGGGCGTGGATGTGCGCTGAGAAATACTCGCAGCCCCGCTTCTCGGTGACGTTAATCGCGGCGAGGGAAGAAATTACGAAGTCTTCGCGGTTTGTGGTGGGGTCTTGTTGTTCGCTGTCATACAACCTTTCAAATTCGTCAATGTAGGAGACTCCCGGCGGCGTTCCCACATTTTGGCCGAGGTCTACCAGCAAGTCAGTGAGCCACATAGCGTGTCGCGCTTCGTCGGAAATGTGCCGGGAGAGGTCGCGCACGAGTTCGGCTGGTTCCCCGTTTAGCTGTTCGATCACCTCGGTGAGGTCTTTGCAACTGCGCTGTTCGCTGTAGCGGTAGCGGTTGAGGGTGATCAGGTGAATTTCGCGATCGCGCACTACATTAGCTAAAATTTCGCGCGCTCCCATTGCGTTGCGAAGCTTGCGGGGATAGGCAACAGTCATGGTTTTATGTTGTTTTGTAAAGATACTTGTATAAGTGTAACGCAGTTTTTGCAACAACCAATTACCTCGCAAGGGTGAAAGTTGTTGTTTAGCACGGACATTCAATTTTATACAGACAATTTTTTTACTAGCTCAACAAATGACAATAGTTTTGAGTTGCGAGCCATACCATTTTAGATTTTAGATTTTAGATTAAAAATGACTCCTGACTATCAGGGTTGGGAGCTTTTATACAGTTAGATTATTTTTTTAAACTGCTATCACGCAAGGGTTGCGCGGATCACACAAAGCAACCTCATACACTCAAAAGTTTTCAGTTTCCGTCGAGTCTGAAACCTCCACACTAGCAGACTCTTGTTGAAATTTTCGCGCCTCTTCTACTTCCAACCTAGCCAGAGTTGTCGCCACATCGGCTAACTGTAAAGCCAGATTCATCCGACAAATCGGGTTTTTTTCCCTCCAGAGGTCTTTTGCCAAGAAATGCACTCGATAGCGAAACATTTTAATTGAATTTGGCGGAGTAACTTTCACGGTCATAGTCTTTCTTCGGTTGAAGTTTGAATGCGGAGCAACACCCGTTCTAGCTCCAAGTAAACAAATGTCAGCATGATTACTTTATCTTCATCGGTGATTGTAACACTACAGGTTGCCGATCGAGGTTCAACGCCTTCGTGCCTGACAACTACAGTATATTTTCCCTGCTTCAGGTTATCAAAATTCACATCGGCCTCAAACAGATCAACTGTCTCCTCGGCCAGCACTCGTCCTTCTTGAGTCAGTAAAGTGACAAACGCAATGCCGTCAACAGAAGTCATGGCGACGTTACTCTGATTGCGGATCATCACAAAAATATCGGACATTGTTTGGTCATTGGTAATTGCTAATTGCTAATTTAGAATGAGTGCATAATCTCACAAACAAAGGAGCATAAATATAATGAATCATTTCAAGTTTTTGCTAATTTTGACTATTAGTGCAGCGGTTCTCGGTTTGGGAAAAAGTGGGGCCGTAGCTGCTATCTCAAATATCTCTGAGATTGAGCCTGGTTTGCAGCTTCACGGCGTGCGGGTTGCTCAAAGGGACGATCGCAATTTAAGCAACTCGAAAGGTACATTAAAAGAAGGCAGTGCCCTCTCTATCGATCCTGATGAAGTTACGGGCATACCACAAGCTGAGGCGCGACAGCGTTTCATTTTGAATAAGATATATCGGGTTCAGGAAGGCACTACCGCTGACGATTTGTTTATTGTTGATGAGAAAGCAAATAAATGGGCTGTAGAGGATGTTTCTGAGGCTACAATGGGCCCTACTACTAACAGCGTTGCCCAGATAGTGTCTGGTAACGGGAGAGTCTGGGCGCTGATCCAGAAGTTCTAAACTCAAAAAGAACGCCGCTTTTAAGGGCGGCGTTCTTATTAATTAAAAATCACAGGTTAAAAATGGTATAATTACCAGTTTTAACTTTTAATTTTTAATTGTTAATTTTCTAACAGTCGTAGTAGAGAGCAAACTCGTAGGGGTGAGGACGCAGCCGCATTGGGTTGACTTCATTGTCGAGTTTGTAGGAAATCCAGGTTTGGATGAAGTCTTCGGTAAATACCCCAGTTTCAGTTAAGAAACTGTGGTCTTTTTCTAAAGCTTCTAAAGCGCCTTCCAAGGAACCGGGAGTTGAAGGAATTTTGCTCAATTCTTCAGGGGAAAGGTCGTAGATATCCACGTCCAAAGGTTCGCCCGGATCGATTTGATTCTTGATGCCGTCTATGCCGGCGCACAGCATGGCTGCAAATGCTAAATAGGGGTTGGATGTGGCATCGGGACAGCGGAATTCTAACCGCTTGGCTTTGGGGTTGGTTCCCGACAACGGAATCCGCACTGATGCCGATCGATTTCCTTGAGAGTAAGCTAAGTTTACAGGCGCTTCAAAACCAGGAACTAACCGCTTGTAGGAATTAGTTGTGGGATTGGTGAGTGCCAAAAGTGCCGGTGCGTGCTTGAGAATGCCGCCGATGTAATGCAGTCCCATTTGACTGAAACCTGCATATTGATCGCCTGCAAATAGAGGTTGGCCGTCTTTCCAAATCGACTGGTGAACGTGCATCCCGGAACCGTTATCGTTAAATAGCGGTTTGGGCATGAAGGTGATGGTTTTGCCGTATTTTTTGCCGACGTTTTTGATGACGTATTTGTAAGTCAGCAAGTAGTCGGCGGCTTTTACCAAAGTGTCAAAGCGGAAACCGAGTTCGCATTGACCGCCGGTGGCGACTTCGTGGTGGTGTTTTTCGATGGGTACGCCGCATTTTGCCATTGTCAGCAGCATTTCCGTTCTCATGTCTTGTGAGGTATCGGTTGGTGCTACTGGGAAATAACCTTCTTTGTAACGCGGTTTATAGCCGAGGTTGCCGCCTGCTTCTTCTTTGCCGGAATTCCAACGACCTTCGATCGAATCTACGTAATAGTAGCCGGAATTTTGGGTTTGGTCGAAGCGAACGTCGTCAAAAATAAAGAATTCTGCTTCCGGGCCAAAGAATGCTGTATCGCCGAGACCGGTGGAAAGCAAGTAGTCTATGGCTTTTTGGGCAATGGTGCGGGGACAGCGACTGTACGGTTCGCCGGTGCGAGGTTCTTTGATGCTGCAAATGAAGCTGATGGTCGGTTCTGCCATGAACGGGTCCATCCAAGCGGTGGTCGGATCGATGACCATCGTCATGTCTGATTCGTTGATGGCTTTCCAGCCCCTAATGCTGGAACCGTCGAAGGGTACGCCGTCTGTGAATGCGGTTTCGTCGATTTGGTCGTGGTACAGGGAAAGGTGCTGCCAGATCCCCGGCATATCGATGAATTTGAGGTCAACGATCTGGATCTTATTTTCTTGTATGTAGTTTAAGGCTTCTTGGGGTGTCTGGAACATGACTTACTCCTGATATTGGTTGTGTCTTGGCGATCGGCCGATTTCAGACTGTGTGGGCGATCGTAGGCCTTCAGTATCCACTATTTTGTATCTAGGGCTACAAAAGTTTGAAATAGGGGCCCAGTGGGGCCGGGCAGTTTGAGATTCTTGCCCTGTGGATTATTTGTCGGATGAAGATACAAGGCAAACGGGTGAATGTTACGACAGTTTGCCGCGGATAGACTACCCTTGGTGAAAATCCTATCTCAAATCTTAATCAAACGCCGATTTGTAGTAGTCTACAATAGGCGGTCTGTCTCAGATAGCAAAGTATTGATAAAGATTTTTGGGAGAGAAACTTATGCGCGATGCAGTGACGAGCCTGATTGAAAATTATGATGTTGCTGGTAGGTATTTAGACCGAGATGGTATCGATCGGTTGAAATCTTATTTTGCAACGGGCACGGCACGGGTACAGGCGGCGGCTGCGATTAACAGCAATGCTGCGGCAATTGTTAAGCAAGCTGGTATCCAGCTATTTGCTGAACAGCCAGAACTGATCCGTCCCGGTGGAAATGCCTACACGACTCGTCGCTACGCGGCTTGTCTGCGGGATATGGACTACTACTTGCGCTATGCTACTTACGCCCTGGTGGCTGGAAGTACCGACGTGCTCGACGAGCGCGTGCTGCAAGGTTTGCGAGAAACTTACAATTCTCTAAGCGTTCCCATTGGCCCGACGGTGATGGGGATTAGCATTATGAAGGAGATGGTTAAGGCTCAGGTGGAAGCTGCTGGCTTGTCTGTGGGGCCTTTTTTGGATCAGCCTTTTGATTACATGATTCGCGAATTGAGCGAACAAGATATTTAAGTCAATTTGCTAGTTCTTTTAGCAGCGAATTGCACTTGTGGCTTGCAGTTAGCAGCAGTTAGATCGATCGCTTTTTTTGGCCTCACAGCCTCCAAGCGATCTTTTTTTATGGGTTATATAGCAGTTGACAGTTGACAGTTGACAGTTGACAGTTACATACTACGAGCATCAAACCGTTTATGCTAAAGGGTCATAGGATCTATTCATGACATTATTTATGTCCTAACCTATGTGGCGGTTGCTATACAATTGTAGATAAAAGATTTCAGATTAAAAATAGTAGATTAAAAATAATAGATGAAAAATTTGAATAATTGGGAATGACTGATGAATTAAGGGTTGGGAGCTTCCCTATAATTGCATTCTTGTTTGAAACTGGTGTTAAAAATCGTCAACACATCCCCAGACGAGGCATTTGTCGAGGGGATTTTTGGTTTGACCCAGATCCACTTGTTCGGCGGTTGTTGCTTCTACTTCGCCATTGGGGTAAAGAATGTGGATGATGTCACCGCTGACGAAGGCGAGGGGATTTTCTTGACAATTGCCCGGATTTCTGATTGGAAAGTTAATTGTTTTCATGGTCGATCGCCCTGATGGTATTTGTAGCGCTTTTAGCTGCATCTAAATCATCCGCTAGCAGCCAAAATTATTGTGTGATTTTATGAAGGTATATCTGTGATAAAACTACACAATCAAAGCGATCTCAGTCACATAAGGTGAGGTGGGGCGATCGCCCCGCGACGATCAAAAAACCAAAATAATTGCCAAAAATTAGCAGTCGGGCTTGTGCGTAAGTGCTAATCTGGTACTGTTCTTAACCCTATCCGTACAGATTAAAAACCTTGGCTAAACAGCGACTAGACACTTTATTGGTCAGCCTAGATTTGTGCAGTTCCAGACAGCAAGCTCAGGCATTGATTCGGACTGGGAAAGTCTCCATCAACCAACAGATAGTTGACAAACCGGGCACTGAGGTTGACATTGCAGCAAAAATTCAGATTAAAGAGCGATCGCGCTATGTTTCCAGAGGCGGCGACAAATTAGCCAAAGCTTTAGAAGTTTTTGCGATTCCCGTTGCAGGCAGAATTTGTCTCGACGGTGGCATTTCCACAGGCGGTTTTACCGACTGTCTGCTGCAAGCAGGCGCCGCCCTAGTGTATGGCGTAGATGTTGGCTACGGTCAAGCAGATTGGGGCTTGCGTAACGATCCAAGGGTAATTTTGAAAGAACGCACCAATTTGCGGTACATGACTGCTACTGAGCTTTATGGGGAGTCACCCCCCCCAGCCCCCCCTTGTCAAGGGGGGGAGCAAGATTCGTTGCTAATAGGGGCTTATGCAGATTTGGCGGTAGTAGATGTGTCGTTTATTTCCCTGGATAAGATTTTACCGGCGCTGTGGGAATTGTTGGCACCACCGCGAGAAGCGGTGTTGCTGGTAAAACCGCAGTTTGAGGTAGGGCGCGAGAGAGTCGGGAAAAAAGGCGTAGTGCGAGACTCAGCAACTCAAGCTGATGCGATTTTTCAAGTGTGGAAGGCAGCCACAGCTTTAGGATGGCAGCAACGCGGCTTAACGTGGTCGCCTTTACTTGGCCCGGCCGGTAATATCGAGTATCTTTTATGGTTGGGGATCGATCGCGAACAAGAAACAGACCACAGGGCGATCCTCTTCGAGGGCTGCGCTAACGAAGAGGATGTTGTGAAGGAACGGATCGCACAAGTCACCAAAGCGGCGGCGCGGGAACTTGTCGATCGATTGTAGATTTTAGATTTTAGATTGATTTCCAGATGTTGATCTAATCAACTTTAAAAATCAAATTTGGAACTCCAGATTGCTATAAATTTTTAAAATTTTTGTCAATCAGACTCCTAAACTTTCACAAGAGTGAATAATTCCATGCAGTCATTTAAACAAGTCGGTTCGATTTTACTCTACGTTCTAGGTGGCATTGGGTATGTGGCGATTGTAGCTACTATTGTAGGCGTTTCAATTCTGATCAAGTGGGCAGCTCTGCTACTGGCAGACAAATTATTATATACCATTCTGATTATCGGCGATTTGTTGAGAGGCCTCGAAATTATTGAACTGTTAAATATATTGATATTTGCATTTATCGGTATGGGAGTGGGTGTGGCGACCAGGCTTCTACACCCTCAATATGGTCGAAAAATTAGTGCCGCTTTGTTGATAGTTATAGTTCCTTTAGTTTTCATGATTACGCCAGCCATCAGATATAATTCTTGGCTGGAAAAAGTAGAGGAATCGGATAATTTATTACCAGCGCAAACTGCAACATTAACTAACTCATTTTTGAATAGAAAAGTGGGATTGCCTGGTTTTATCGGTTATTACGTATATACTGGTCAGTTTCCCGTTATTCCCACGAAACAATCGGAGATGAAAGACCTGGACAGCTTTGAAAAAAAAGTTAATTCCAGATTTGTACAGTTCACAGGTATTGCTCCGACTATTGTTTCTTGGTCAATGCGGGTTTGTTTTTGGTTGATTAGAATATTTTACTTTTCTATAGCAGTAATTGCCACGATCGCGCATTTTAGGGAAGGTGTGAGAATCGCGAGACGGTAATACGATTTTAGGATCGCGAATTAAATAACTTACAATTTTAATTGTTATTGTGGGATGGGCGTCCCGCCCGTCCAAAAAGGACGG
>NZ_JAUBPB010000170.1:0-1363 GCF_036700545.1 Microcoleus sp. SVA1B4 | reverse complement strand
TTGACACTCCCTTGCCTAAAGGCGCAGGGATTCTTGGATCATCCAGTCGAACTTATCTCTGTTTGGCTACCATCAGCGAGTAGAGATCGGTCTGTCCCCCAGCGTAAATTTCGGTGTGCCCCACCGTATTTAAATTGATTCCTGCCTGCTTCAATCCCTTTGCCAAAATGTTTTTTCCGGCATTATGGTCGCGATCTAACACCACACCACAACCACAAATATGGGTTCGAGTTGACAGAGTTTTTTTAACCAGGTTGCCACAGTGTGAACATTCCTGAGATGTGTACTGAGGAGCAACAGCAATAACTGTTTTGCCGTACACTTTTCCAAAGTATTCCAACCATTGAGCAAACTGTGACCACGCAGCATCGCTAATTGATTTAGCGAGTTTATGGTTCTTAACCATGTTCCGCACCTGAAGGTCTTCGTAGGCTACAAAATCGTTAGATTTCACCGCGCACAACGCCGTCTTAATGGCGAAGTCTTTACGCTGTCGACTGACCTTCAGGTGTTTTCTTCCTAACTTGTTGATCGCTTTTTTTCGATTTTTAGAACCTTTCTTTTTCCGAGAAACTCGCTTCTGCGATCTCTTCAGAGCTTTTTCGCTTTTGCGGAGATACCGAGGATTAGGAACTGTTTCGCCATCGCTATCAGTATAAAAATGGTTTAATCCGACATCTATTCCAATGGCTTTACCAGTGGAAATAGCTTCCTCTTTCCGTTCCACATTGATACAAAATTGAGCGTAGTATCCGTCGGCACGACGCACGACTCTGATTCGTTTAATCTCGTTTGGCGCGTAGAAATACAAATCCCGACTACCAACCAACTTGAACTTCCCAGCAGCGAAGCCGTCTTTAAATGTTAAACATCTTTTGTCGGCAGAAAGTGACCAACCCGATTGTTTGTACTCAACGGAACGAGTGTGTTTTTTGAACTGCGGGAATCCCTTTTTCCCTGGTTTCTTTGCTTTGCAATTAGCAAAAAAACGCCCTATAGCAAAAATGGCACGCTCCGCCGAAGCTTGACGTGCCGTCGAGTTAAGCTTGCCTGCCCATTCAAACTCTTTCGCCATAATGGCACACTGTTTGTATAGGTCTACCAGCTTAATTCCTTGATTGTCTATCCAATGTCTAAGAGTTTTGTTTCGGACAAATTGAGCCGTCCGAATCATTTCGTCCATGATCCGATATTGCTCCGCTTTGCCTTTCAACTTAAACTCTAATACTATCATGGGAATAGTTTATCATTATTTTTACTGCAACTTTTACCCACAAAATCTACCTATTTAACAATTATTTACAAATTGTAGAAATTAAAGCCGTCCTAGAAGGACGGGGCTTTAGACCCACTTTTGCGGTAA
>NZ_JAUBPB010000169.1:0-1367 GCF_036700545.1 Microcoleus sp. SVA1B4 | reverse complement strand
GTAGATACTGTCTTGAACTGTCAAGGGGTAGCGAGTAAATAATTGGGGTCGAAAGGCTTTTGGGACTTTAAAATTCCAAAAGCCAAATGCACCAACTTCCGCATCAAAGCACCAATCACCTGCATTTTGACTTTTCCACGACCCAATAATCTCTCACTCATGGCTTTGAGTAACGGGTTATGACGCATCGCCACTACTGCTGGCATATACAACGCTTTTCGCAGTCGGACGTTTCCGGTACAAGACAAACGAGTTTTACCTTTAACCGAAGTTCCAGAACTCCGTTCGCTGGGAGTTAGACCAGCATAAGCTGCTAATTGACGAGCATTGTCGTAATCAGAAACATCGCCAATTTCAGCTAACAATACAGAAGCTGTTAAATCGCCAATGCCAGGAATTGAGGTTAACAGCTCGCGCTGTTGTTTTAAATGTGGGTGTTGGTCAAAATGGTCACTAATCAGTTTTTTGATTAGTTGTTGTTGCTGTTTTAGATAGTCCAAATGTTCCTGGGTAAGGGCAGCAACTGTTGGCGTAGCTGTTTCCAAACGGTTTTGTTCGCTCGTCATCATTTCTGTGACTGATTCGAGTCGCCGTAACAAGGCTTGTAATTCCTTGACTTCGGGGGCTGTAGGTGTCCACAATGATGGTTTCATTGCCGCACAAAAACGGGCAATTAATGCTGCATCTACGGAGTCTGTTTTAGTTCTCAGAAGTTCGCTTTTGGCAAACCCTTTAATTCTTGCCGGATTGACGATGCTTACCTGAAAGCCTGCTCCATAGAGGAATTCGGCTAAGGCTTCTCCATAGATGCTAGTAGCTTCCATGCAAGCATGGAGCTCTACTACATTTTGTTGTTGAAGCCAGTTATGTAAACTCTCAAACCCTTGAATATTGTTCGTAAACTTTTTGGGTTTAGTCGCACGACCTTCTTTCAGTAATGAGACATGAAAGTCTCTTTTACTGATGTCTATACCTAAGACTGTTGATGTCATTATTTGCTCCAGATATACTCCAATTTATGCTCCAATTTATGAAAGAACCGACAGGCAATTGAATACTAACCTTGTGAATGCAGGCTTTCCCGGAGATGCCGAGAGCCTAAGATACTGTCCAGTTTAGTGTGCGCCTGTCATCAGTAATGGGAGCTTATCTACGCAACAGACTTATTCCGTCTAAGGGGCGGGCCAGCTTCACCGATTTCTGATGTTCTTAAAGAACACTTTCTGCTGTTACAGAACCATTTGTACTAAACTTTCCTTGTTTCTTTAGATTCGCTTTGCTTGTTGGCTCGCTCGCCTGATTGTCGGTTTGATCGCCTGATTGTCGGTATGATCGCCTGTTTGTCGGTATGATCGCCTGTTTGTCGG
>NZ_JAUBPB010000069.1:0-38130 GCF_036700545.1 Microcoleus sp. SVA1B4 | reverse complement strand
CCCGTCCTTTTTGGACGGGCGGGACGCCCATCCCACTTTCAAGAGTGGAAGTTATTTAATTCTCATTCCTTAGCAGAGAAATAGCAGCAGCGCGATGCAGTTTAAAACAGTGTAAATTTTCCGCCAGCGGTGCGATCGAGCATGATAAATTTCCGCTGCAATAGCCCACGAAAAAACCATCAAAAGCGTCCCATCGAGTCCGTAATAAAAATGAGAAACCAGCCATACATTATCACTGTGAAAAATCCCGTCTTGAAATCCCAAGAAAAAGCCTGCATCTAGTTTAAGGCGTTGCAGGCGACATTTGCTTTTTTCCTGGTTTTGCGATCGGCAGCGTTACTGTAAATGTACTGCCAACGCCTTCTTCACTGGTCAAAGTAATTTCGCCACCCTGCAAGTCCACGCATTTTTTAACAATGCTCAGCCCCAGTCCAGTACCGGGAATTCGACCGACATTTTTAGCCCGGTAAAATGAATCAAATAACTGTTCTTGGTCGGCGACAGGTATGCCAATTCCTGCATCCTGTATCGAAAAAATAGCCTCAGTTTCAGTAAGTTTGAATTCAAAAATTACTTCAGTATTTGGGGGAGAATACTTAATAGCATTGGACAGCAAATTCCCCAGAATTCGCCGGAGCAAGCTTACCTCCAAACAGGCCATCGCGGATTGATGGTGATTGACAAAAATCAGCGTCACCCGATCATTTTCAGGTTTCAAATTCAGGCTGCTCTGAAATTCCTCTACCAACTCATTACACAACTTTGCTAAGTCTATCGGTAGCAAGGAAAAGCCTGTTTTTCCCGACTCAACACGCCCCAGCAGCAGAACATCATCTAATAACAAATCTATACCTTTGGCGGCTGCTTGAGTTTTGTCTAGAAGTTCTTGTGTTTTCTCCTCTGTTAATGTCAACTTGTACTTGCTAAGAAGTTGTGTAGTGCCGATGATGAAATTCAAAGGATTGCGAACGTCGTGGGCAATCATGTACAGCAAAGATGTTTTCATCTCGTTGAGTTCTTGGGCTGTCTGCAGAGTGCGATCGAGTTGGTCGTGAGACAATTTGAGAGTTAAAGACAACTGGCGCGATCGCAGCAAAATTTCCACCCGCGCTTGCAACTCTATCTTCTCGATCGGAGCGATAATCAAATCGTCAATACTTTGCCAAATAAATTGCGTTGCCATCCCTACATCCGAGCGGGATGTAATCAAAAGAAAAGGCAAGCATACCGGGTGTTCTGCCTGTTTTTGGGCGGCAACCCATTGCCAGTGGCGTTTCAGGGAAATACCGTCAATTATCGCCAGGTCAAAAGATTGATTAAATGGTAAAAACTCCTCACTATTTTCTGTTGAGTGTGGCAGCAATACCTCATAATAAACTGCTAGCCATTCTAATAACAGGCGGCGATTTTCTTTCTGTTCGACAAGCAATAAAATTTGACTCACGCAGATTCTCCTAGCAAGCTGTGAACAATTCCCAGCAAATCTCTAACTATCAAAGGTTTTACCAACATATTCCGAGCACCGTGGCAGAGGCTTTCGTGCTGAATGGCAGCGCTTTGTTTGGGCGAGAGTATCAGAAAAGGGATTTGGTGATTTCGCAGTTGTTCGCAGCACTCCCAAATCCGGCGATCGAAACCAGAAATATCTACTAAAGCCATCCCGATCCTCGCAGGCTGACTGATAGCTTGTGCAACATCTTCAAAGTTATAAGCCGCGATCATCTGGTATCCTTCTTTGTTGAGAAACTGTGCTAACAGTTCCAAGTTGCGCTGATTGCGGTCTACGGCTAAAATTATTGAAGTGCCAGTCATTTATCAGCTTCCTGTGAATACGGGTTATAACCATTTTAGATTTTAGATTTTAGATTTTAGAATGGGGAGTGAGTGATTATATATGGGTTGGGAGGTGGCATAAAGTTGGATTCTTTTTTTATCTGGTATTAGCTTACTTTTCGGCGAGGGATTACATAGGTTTTCAGTTGAGTGAAGTACAGATGCTGGGGTACAGGACACGGCCGCGTACCCTGTACTCCTACTGTATTTCATAGAATTGAAAACTACACTACGATAAAAGTCGAAAAATACACAAATTTACCAATATATTTAAGTTTTCCAGGACTTAGGCTAGTGGTGAGGTGCGCGGTGCGCCCCCTACTCATTAGTAGATTCACGACTGCGAAATTAGCTGCACTTGCCCAGAAACAGCACGACCAATCCCGATTCAATCTTCATCCGCTTCCCCCTCAATCCACACCGGCGCCGAACTCAAAATGCCGCGCAGCCCCGCTATCGGTTTGCTGACTTTGATGCCGTAGCGAGTAATATCGAGTTCTCGCAGAGTTCTCTCGAAATTGCTGACTCGTTTTTTAATTACTCCGATCGCCTTGCGGATTTCTGTCCTATTATGCAATTGGCGTTCCAGATAGCGTATAAACAGAAGATTATCCGCCAAATAGCTAATTCCGATCTCGGTCAGCCGAAAATCTCCGCTAATGGCTTCTACCTCATTAATCAAGATAACGGTGACTCCCATATTCTTCAGATACTTGCACAAAGCGTGCAAATTGTTCACCAAATCTTGCCCCTGCATCGAAAGCTGATAGCCAGAAATACTGTCAAGCATCACAATCCGCGTCTTTTCCTGCTCCACCTCCTGGCGAACCATACAGGCAAACTGATCCGGCGAGTACAGCAAAGGTTCCACGGGTATCACGGAAAGACTTCCTTGCCCCATCATCGCCCCAACCGGGATGTTAACTGATTCGCAGCGCTGCAACAGAGTAGAAGTTGACTCCTCAAAAATGTAAACTACCGATCGCTCCCCCCTTCCTGCGGCTTCCTTCATAAACTGAATCCCCACCGTCGTTTTACCCACGCCGCTAGGCCCGCTAATCACCGTCACAGTCCCCCGTTCCAGTCCCCCGTGCAGCAGTTCGTCCATTTCTGGAACCCCCGAAGAAATCGCTTCAGCAACAAAATCCTGTTGAAAGTTGTCCGGAAGCAGTCGCGGAAATACCTCCATACCAGCCTGACTCAGGCGGAGCGAATGGCGGCCGGTGCGGAAGTTAGAGCCTCGCAGCTTGGTGACAGACAGGGTGCGTCCTTCTGGGCGCAGTTCCAAGTAAATTACTCCGTCGCTGATGAATTGCAAATCGTCATCGGGAGCACTTGATGTACCTTCTGAGGTAAACACCACCGTCGCCCCCCCTTCCACCAAAAACCGCAGAAAAGACAGAACTTGCTTGCGGAATTGGAACTCATCCGCAGCTAAGTAGCGAAATTGAGTGATTGCGTCCAAAAACACCCGTTGTGGCTTGACAGCTTCGACTCGCTCGATAATCTTTTGTGTAGTCGGTTCTCGCTCAACCTCGGAGGGGGAGAAAATGTCATAAGTCTGAACTTGCGTAAAAAATTCTGAGGATGGGCTCAAATCCAGGAACGGCATCGCTTCCATGTCAAAACCGAGCCATTGAGCATTGGCGCGCAGTTGCGCTTCGGGTTCTCCTAAAGTAATAAACAGGGGTGTTTCTCCCAAAGCCACACCTGCTGTCAAAAAGTGAAATCCCAGTGTCGTCTTGCCAGTACCCGGGCCGCCGCGCACGAGATAAGAGCGTTGAGGAATCAGGCCGCCCCCAATCACTTCGTTGAGACCGGTAACTCCCAGAGAAATTCGGTTTTGAGACATTTGTTTTTTCATGTTTTGAATATCGGGCCCGTATTAATATTTAATGGTTTTAGGCAGTGTTTTGATAATTTTTTTTACCGGGCGTCTGATAACCTTCATGAAATCTTTTTCTACCGAAAATTACGTAAGCATACAAGAATTAGAAAGTATTGTCGGGGCTGCTAGCATCTGTCGCTGGCAAGATACAGAGCCATTTTGGCAAGAACGGGTAGAAAAAGCAGTTGCCCCCGACACGAAAATAGATTGTACTGTTTACCCGAATACTCAGGAAGAACTGGCGGCTGTCATTGCTTGGGCACAGCAACATCGCTGTGCAGTCTTGCCTTGTGGCAGTGGCAGCAAACTTGATTGGGGCGGTTTAGTTAAATTAGACTCCGATCCCCCCCAGCCCAGGGCGGGCACGGGGGCACCGCCCCTACAAAGGGGGGAGAATTCACTCAAAGTCCCCCTTCTTAAGGGGGATTTAGGGGGATCTCCGGGTTTGAAAACACGCCCAAATCCTCCTGATGCAGCGGCGCTTGTGGCTGTCAGCACTTCGCGCCTCAATCGGCTTGTAGAACACGCTGTGGGCGATTTAACGGTGACTGCGGAAGCGGGGATGAAGTTTGCGGATTTGCAACAAATTTTAGCTGCAGCAGGTCAGTTTTTGCCGATCGATCCAGCATATCCGCAACAGGCAACTTTGGGCGGCATTGTCGCTACTGCTGATGCGGGTTCCTTGCGGCATCGCTATCGGGGGGTGCGCGATTTGCTGTTGGGAATTACCTTTGTGCGATCGGACGGTAAAATTGCGGTAGCCGGAGGTCGAGTTGTTAAAAATGTCGCCGGCTACGACTTGATGAAATTGTTTACTGGTGCTTACGGTACCTTGGGCGTCATTTCTCAAGTAACTTTCCGAGTGTATCCCCTGCCTGAATCATCGGGAACCGTAGTGCTGACAGGGGAAATTAATGCTTTGTCCCAAACGGCTCAAATCTTATTATCCTCTGCTTTGACACCAAGTGCGATCGATTTGCTGTCACCTGAATTAGTCGCCAAATTAGGCTTAGGAAAGGGCACAGGATTAATCGTCAGATTTCAAAGTATCGCAGAAAGTGTTAAACAACAATCAGCCCGCTTGCTGGAAGTTGCCGAAAAGTTGGGTTTGCAAGGCACTAGCTGCCGCGAAAATGATGAGCATAAGTTATGGCAAAGATTGCCAGAAACAATGTGGGATTCTGGCACAAAGTCGGCAATTATTTGCAAAATAGGAATCAGACCGTCGGAAGCTGTAACAGCCATTAACACATTGCCAGTACAGGACGCTTGGATTCATGCAGGCAGCGGTTTGGGGGTTTTGCGGTTTAAGACTACAACTGCAGACAGGTTGTTGCAGGTACGCAGAGGGTGCGAAGCTAAAGGCGGTTTTCTGACTGTTTTAGCAGCGCCGACCGACATCAAGCAAGAGTTAGATGTTTGGGGCTATACTGGAAGTGCGATCGATTTAATGCGCCGGATAAAACAGCAGTTTGACCCGGAAAATCTTTTGAGTCCCCATCGTTTTATCAGCGGTATTTAGTTTAAAGTTTGTAGTCAGGACTTCAGTTTCATTGGTGTCAACTTAGGAATGAGAATTAAATAACTTGCATTTTTTGTAGGTTGGGTTGAGGAACGAAACCCAACCCCACGCTTGATTGTTGGGTTTCGTGCCTCAACCCAACCTACGGAAGTTATTTAATCCACGATCCTTAACGTCTTATGTAGTACCGATCTACTGTTTGACGATTAGACTCTAGATCCCCCCTAGCCGCCCTTAAGAAGGGGGGACAGGAAATGCTCAAAGTCAACCCCTACTCCCCTTATTAAGGGGGATTTAGACTCAGCTAAAAGCAAGAATTATCAAGGGTTTTAGGCGATAGTCACTAGGAACCAAAACAATTAGGTAATATATATATGCAAACTTCAGAAAAATCTCAACTTCCCAGCGACAATTTAAGACCTGCCAAAGAAAGCAATTTTCTAGCACAAAATCCCCACTTACAAACCCTCGAAATCCCAGGTTTCGACGCGAACAATCCGCCTGATCCGAAATTAATCGATACTTGCGTACACTGCGGCTTTTGTTTGTCAACTTGTCCGAGTTATCGCGTACTCGGCAAAGAAATGGATTCCCCCAGAGGCCGCATTTATTTAATGGATGCAATTAACGAAGGCGACGCACCTTTAAACGAAGCAACCTCACAGCATTTCGATACTTGTTTGGGCTGTTTGGCCTGCGTTACAACTTGCCCTTCTGGAGTACAATACGACAAATTAATTTCCGCAACTCGCCACCAAGTTACTAGAAATCAGGAACGCACTTTTTCCGACAATGTAATTCGCACTCTGATTTTTAATCTCTTCCCTTATCCTCACAGATTGCGGCCTTTGCTTGTACCGCTGTTTATTTATCAAAAATTAGGACTGCCAAAACTTGTCCGCAAAACAGGTTTGCTGAAAAAAGTATTTCCTCGCTTGGCGGCGATGGAATCAATTTTGCCGAAAGTTTCTGTCGATTCTTTCCGGGATAATTTACCAGAGGTAATTCCGGCACAAGGGGAGAAACGCTATCGAGTCGGCGTGATTTTAGGCTGCGTGCAGCGGCTGTTATTTTCGCCAGTTAATGAAGCGACGGTGCGAGTTTTAACGGCTAACGGTTGCGAGGTTGTGGTTCCTAAAAGTCAGGGATGCTGTGCTGCTTTGCCGGAACATCAAGGCCAAGCAGAACAGGCTAAAGCCTTGGCGAGACAAATGATTGATAGCTTTGAAAATACTGGTGTTGATTTTGTGATTATCAACGCTGCTGGGTGCGGCCATACTTTGAAAGAATACGGTCACATTTTAGCAGATGACCCTGATTATCGGGAGAAAGCTGAGAAATTTGCTGCTAATGTTAAGGACGTGCAAGAGTTTTTGGCAAGTGCGGGAATTACGGCGAAACTCAATCCTTTGATTGAGGGAGATTTGACAATTGTTTATCAGGATGCTTGTCATTTGTTGCACGGGCAAAAGATTAGTTTGCAGCCACGTCAGTTGCTGCAACAAATTCCGGGTGTGAAGTTAAAAGAACCTGTGGATGCGGCTTTGTGCTGCGGGAGTGCGGGGGTTTACAATATGCTTCAGCCGGAGATTGCTGATGAATTGGGTGTGCAAAAGGTGGAGAATTTGCTGAATACTGGGGCGGAGTTGATTGCTTCTTCTAATCCGGGTTGTTCTTTGCAAATTAAGAAGCATTTGGAGTTGCAGGGAAAAACAGTTACTTTAATGCACCCAATTGAGCTTTTGGATTATTCGATTCGCGGGGTGAAGTTGCTGAGGAAGTAGTTTTGTAGGGCGGGTGGTGTCTGCCCTATTTTCGATGCTGAGTGAGATTTTTTTTTGATGAACCGCTGTATTGAGAAAGATCGCACTTTGGGCTGCTGTTCTAGCGGAAAGACTGCGATCGATGGGTATTGACGCGGAATAATTGTAGACTTGATTGGGGCAAAGGGCGATCGCACTTTTAAATTTTAGCAAAAGTGCGATCGGCATAATGACTAATGACTAATGACTATTTCCCGTCTTCTAACCTCAAAAAATGCACCTGTCCCGAAGCTTCCGCCACTAAGATTGTCACTCCATCCGGTGCAATAGCGCAAGCCTTCAAAGCACTATCTCCGCTGAAACTAGCAATTACTTCTCGACTTAACAAATCCCAAACTTTGAGAGTATTATCGTCCGAAACAGAAATTGCCTTTGTTCCCATAGTCGCCACCGATGTTACCGCATCAGCATGACCGGCCAAAGTAAAAACTTCTTTTCTACTTGACAAATCCCAAACTTTCAAATTCTGTTCCCGCCCTCCTGAAATCGCCCATTTGCCATCCGCCGTAACTGCCACAGCATTCACAAAACTCTCATGACCTTTGAGAGTGAAAAGTAGATTTTTGACGGCTAAATTCCAGAAATTTGCCAAAATATTCTTTTCTTTACCCAAACTCCAAATTTTCAGAGTTTGGTCGCCGGAAGCCGAAATAACCCGCTTGCTGTCGGGAGTAACTGCCACAGCTTTTATCCCGTCCTCATGACCTAAAAAAGTAAAAACTTCCTCTCCTGTTTCTAGATTCCAAACTTTAATAGTTTTGTCTCCAGAACCGGAAATCGCCATCGTTCCGTCTGGCGTCACTGCCACAGAATTTACCCAGTCTGTGTGACCCGTGAAAGTAAAGATTTCTTTTCCGGTTTCTATATCCCAAACTTTCACAGTTTTGTCGCCGGAACCCGAAACTACTCGCTTGCTATCCGGTGTGATTGCGATCGCTTTTACCCAATCTTTATGACCGGGAATAGTACAAATTTCTTGTCCATTTTTGAGATTCCAGACTTTAATTCTGTTGTCTCCTGAACCGGAAATCGCTTTCGTACCATCCGCCGTCACTGCTACGGCATTTACCCAGTCATCGTGACCTGCAAATGATAAATTTTCTTTGCCTGTTTCTAAGTGCCAAACTTTGAGAGTTTTGTCAGAGGAACCAGAAACTATCCTCTTGCCGTCCGGGGTAACGGCCACAGCATTCACTGGGGCTATGTGATTGGTAAAAGTGAAAAGTTCTTCTTTTGTTTCGAGATTCCAAACTTTCAGCGTTTTGTCGCCGGCAGCCGAAATTACTCGTTTGCCGTCGGGACTGACTGCCACAGCTTGAACGAAACTGCTGTGTTTTCCTAAAGTGAAAAGTTGCTTTCTTTCTGACAAACTCCAGACTTGAACAGTTTCGTCGTAGCTGCCGGAAATTATTTTTTCGCCGTCGGGAGTAACGGCTACACTTTTTACCCAGTCTGTATGACCGGTGAGAGTAAAAAGTTCTTTTCCGGTTTCTATGTTCCAGACTTTCATGCTGTTGTCTCCCGACCCGGAAATCAACCGTTTGCTATCAGGACTTACTGCTACGGACTGGACAAAACTGCTGTGACCTTTGAAGTTAAAAATTACTTCCCTGCTTGTCAAATCCCAAACTTTAATACTGCCATCCCAAGAACCAGAAATTACTCGCTTGCCGTCGGGAGTAACTGCTACTGCTTCTACCGCAAAAGTATCGCCTGCAAAAGTAAATATTTCTTGTCGCGTTTCTAAATCCCAAATTTTAATGGTATTGTCCCAAGAACCGGAAATTACTTTAGTACCGTCGGGGGTTACAGCTACAGCATTGACGTAGGTAAGATGACCTTTGAGGGTGGAAAGTTCTTCTCCTGTTTCTAATTGCCAAATTTTAAGAGTGTGGTCGGAGGACGCAGAAATTGCCCGCTTGCCGTCGGGGGTGATTGCTACACCTTGTACCCAGTCTGTATGTCCGGTGAGGGTACGCAGCAATCTCCCGCCGGGAGGGGTAAAGCTGGGCGTTAGCGGTCGCAGCCAGGGGGTTGTTTGATGTTTTGCCTGTGCTAGCAGGGCTTGAATTTCTGGACTTTCAAAGCGCATCAAGCGGGCTATTAGTTGGGGGGCTAGTTGGCTTTTATCTGCGGCTAGAATGTGGGCTGACAGCCGAATTGCTTCTTGGATTAATTTGAGTTGATCGGCTTTTTGGTCTGAAATAATATCGGGACTTGTTGCTAAATCGTAATCTTCTATTAGCGCCTGTACTCCCGATGCTGACAGCTTGGCTTTAATAAAATTGTAATCTGTTAGTAAGCTGTATAATTTTTCGGAGTCTGAAGTCGCTGCTAGCTGACTGGGCAATATTCCCAGGTAGTTCGTCTGTTCTGCGGGCTGGATTTGATCCAGCCCTTGTTTAAACTCGGTCATAAATTTACGGATGTGTTCTTTAAATGTATACGATCGCTAGCTGCACCCTACCGAAAAGCCGATCGAGAATCTTTTCTCTTAGACTTAGCATGACATATTTGAATGCTATGTGCTATAGGCTTGCTGTCCTCGGTTTGGTGATGGTTCGATGAATTGCTTGTTTTTTAGTCGAAGTCTGCTTTGAGAATTTTCAAGCAGTGCGATTACAATAAATCGCGGCCAATATAATTCAACTCAGCAACGCCCAATTTACCGATTGAGCGACAAAAGCTGACATATATCTTTGTTTTTCTTAACATAGCGGCTCTTTGGGCAATGGTCGATCGATAAACACTCTCAAGCTAAAAATTTTCAGGTATCGCAATCCTATTGAAAGTGCGAAAAAGACTTTTTATAACGAAACATGATGGCGGATGCTCTAATTTTCTCTCAAGTCGGCCACATCAGGGAGGCAGATGTCCCCCTGGTTGGGTTTGCTACCAGGGCGGCATCTGCAATCTGTTTCACCTAAAGCTCTCAGAAAGCTTTGCAGGTGCGCCCCCTTCCTCTAAAATATAGAAAAGGACTTGCACTATTAAACCGGGTTTCTAGACAAAATCATTGGTTTGACCGCTAGGTACGTAGGAAGAAACCGGGTTTCTGACTCCATAGCGCGCAAGTCACGATCGCAAATAAAGCAGTATTGACTTTAGAGACAAATTTCATGGATGTTATCGAGTTTTTCGAGTTAAGTGCAGGTAAATGGTTTTCTCAGCGTACCGTACACAATCTCCATTCTGGGGAATTGCAGGCAGGTAAATCCGACCTCAAAATAGAAATACTGACAGCTAGCGATGCAGCAGTCGTTAAACTTTGCCAACAACACTCGATTAACCCGGCTTCAACTAAGCTAACTAGCGTTCGGATTAGTTGGGACGGTATTCCCGATCGCGACCAAGCTAAACAAATCGGTTCTACAATACTAGCGATCGTACCAAATCCCGACAATCCAAGCGAAGGCAAAGTGTTGCAAGACAAGGGTAATAGTCGCTACGTGATGGGCGACGACGTGCTGACATTGATTACAGAATCAGACACCCTCCATGCGGAAGAAAGGCTGTGGTATCTCATGCCCAATTTGCGGCTGCGGACTAGCGTTGTTAGGCAAGCTAACGGTACGGAACAAGCTTCTTTTTGTTCGGAAATTCGGATGGGAGTAAGTGCCCCAAGTGAAAAGTGAAAAATAACTATATAGTTCCCAAAGTTTACACTCTATTTCTGCTTTCTCCCTTCTTTCTTCGGCCTTCTCTGGCAATCGCTTTTAACTTGGTATGAAAATCAGTGTGTTTGACAACTGGGAATGATTTTGCCACAGGTTTGTCCGCTAATTTGTGCTCGGCTTCGGCTCGATCGGCGAGGGCAGTAACAGCCACATCTTCATATACTACAAATTCTGTATTTTCTTTGGTGCGATCGTCGGCAGCAGGTAATTTTCCTGTTTCCTGGGCCTCTGTGTTTGGGACTTCTGCTTGAAGCGCCACATCCAGTTGCGCCTCTGACGGCCCACGCAAATCTAACTCTGCGGCACTTACTTCCGGTTCCTGGTGCGATAAAAGTATATCTTCCGGTGACAGTTGAGCAGCACTTTCCCCGGTTAAATTTTGAGGAAAATTATTGCATACCAAGCGTTCAAACTCGCGATTGAAATGATAGAGAGGTTGACCTATCCGATGCCACATACTCAATAGCTGTCCCACAGAAACAGCCTTGTAGCGCCCTTGATAAAGCGCTTCAACCACTGCTAAACGCAGCCAATAGCCGGGATACTTGGTCAGCCATTCACCCGCCAATTTCTCGGCTTTTTTGCCACCTAGGTCAAAACCGTAGTGAACCAGCAGAGCCGCTGCTTGTGCAGATATTGCGGTCACTTCTGTCATGTGTTGTCTGTTGACTGTTGACTGTTGACTGTTTTCTGTGGACTGTTTTCTGTTGACGGTTGGTTCAAAATTCCCAATGACCAATTCCCAATGACCAATTCCCAATCACTAATTACCAATTACCAAGTGAATTAATCAGATAAACGCACTCCTCCTTCTACAGTTCGCGCGTCCCCGGAAAAAGGTTGGGGAGTCCCATTCCAGTTGAAGTCGCTAATTCTAAAAGTCAGGCTGCCGACTTGACGCTCAGGATTAAAACGCAAAATGATTGCGTAGCTGCGGCGGCTGTATTCTAGAGTGTAATTGGTACTGATTGTTTCCCCGCTTTCTAAATTAATAGCACTTTGAAATCCAACTCGAAAGCCTCCGTAAACTTGCTGGACAAGTCCAAAAGACAGGACTCTCAAATCTACTAAGCGATCGAATAAAAACGGCGAGATACCGTCGCGCCCCACCTGGGTATAAGTCACGTTAAACCCAGTGTAGTCGAGGAAAGGGCGGGAGAAATGACCGAACTGCCCTTGAATGCCGACGCTGCCGGCGAGGGAATTTTGTCGATCGCCACTGCTGTAATAAGTACCAACTCCCCGGAGTCCCAAGGCCAGTTGCAAGAAAGGAACCACCGGCGTCCGCGTATACCTCAAACCCTGGGTGGGAGTGCGGGGGAGAGGTTCGCCCTCCCACAGGTTGAAGCCGCGGCTCAAGGCAAAGCTGAGTTGGGAACGGCCCAGATCGATGCGGTTGTTTTCCCGCACTGGTTCGAGCAAGTCTGCTCGATCGGTGTCAGCATTGATAAATTGATACCCAGCTTGGTAGCTGAGATTGATGCCCGTGCCTCCGAGTGGGATGACTGGGGAAGTTAGGACTGCCCCCAGGCTGCTCTGCACGGTTTGATAGCCCAGAGAACCGTTAAACAGCCGATCGCGATAACTGTATTCTGCAGCCAGAGTGTGAGTGCCGATCAACTGTCGCAGGCGCAAATTGCCCCGAAAGCTGTCTTCTGGCAAGTTCGGAAAATTTTCAAAACTCAGAAATATTGCCGAGCCGTCCAGCCTGGTACGCGGGCCCAGACTAGCGCCCAACCTCGCTTTCAGCCCGTAGCTGTCGGGAGAAAACGGATTGCCGCCGTTCTCTGCCACGATCCGCTGCAGGTAAATTTGGGGTGTCAGAGTCAGTCGCACCGGCCCGTTTTGTAACACCTCAAAACCGCACTCGGCATACAAACCGCCGCGTTCGCCTCCGTCGTAGCCAAAGGTCAAACACGGGCCGCTCTGCTGCCTGCTGTCAAACACTTGCCTGCGGGGATACACGGGTATTTTTACTCGGTTGTCGAACACCAAGCGGGGTTTCGTTGTGACTAATTCCTCTGCCGTGGGCGAAATCCTTCTAATCGTCGCCGTCCGGGCCCTGTATTCAAATTCCGGGGGGGAAAACGGGTCGTTAGTAAGCCGAATGTTGGTTGCTACCCTCGCGCCGTCTGGCAGCAGTTCGATGCGTTCTGCTTCAAAGCGGATGCGGTTGACGGCGCCGACCACTTGGGGGGCTGCTAGCTGTCCACCCCCACCGAGAGTCACTGTAGCAGCGCCGGGGGATCTGACTCCGCGCAGGGGCTGCTGGCTGGTAATTCGATCGCTCAGTGGCTGTTCGAGAATCGTCCCGGCACTGATATCTGTCGGCAGTGTGGGAGTCAATTCGCTACCTGCTGCGGGCAGGAATATTTCGCCTCTTGCTTGTTCGACTGCGCCGCTGTTGAGGCCGAGATTGAACTCCATCCGCTGGCCGCGCACTACTTGTTGCCCGCGGGTATAGGCGACATTGCCGGATGCTACCACTTGGCGGGTGACTAAGTTGACGATCGCTCGATCGGCATCAATCACAGTTTGCCGGAACCGCACAACGACATTACCAACCGCCGTCACAATTTGCTGCTGGTCGTCGAATTCTTGACTGTCAGCCTTAACTTCAATAATATCGGCCGGAGTCACCGGAAAAGGCACCGTTCGCTGAGAAGGGGCGGTGCGGACTCCCGGCGCGGCTGGTTTAGGTTTCGGTGTCGGCGCAGGGGGTGTTCTGGGTGCGGGGGCTGTTCCTGGTGTGGGAATGTCGAACTGCTGTTGCCCGCTAGGTGCTGGTTCTAGCGCTGGTTCTGGAACGGGAATCTCTGCCGGTTCGGGAGAGTTATCTTCTAACTGCCGACCTTGGGCCTGATACCAACTTTCCTGCTTTCCGGCAAGATTTCTCTCCTGTTTTCTCTGCGCCTCTGCGGTTCGTTCCCGATTGCGAATGGCAATGGCATTTTCTACCGAACCCAATTGGTAAGCTGTAAACGAGGAATCTTTCGGAGTTTCCGCAGTTTCGGGTTCTTCCACAGGGGCCTGACGCTGAAATCCCACCACTGCGTGGCCACTTTCGACTTCCGCTAGGGGGTCGGCGATTTCTGGAGGCCCATCGGTGGCTGCGGTGGTGCCGAGGAGTGTGGCTGCGGGTTCTGCTGGGGCTGGTGTGGGTTCTGGCTGAACGATATCTGGGCTTGGTTCCGGTATTTCTGCGGGGTTGCTGCGGGTGTCTCCATCGCCGGCCGCGACAGTGAGGGCGACTTTTTTTGGCTTTGCGATGTAGATGATGCCAGGGGGTTCTGGCGGCGGTACCGGATAGGGCATAGTTACTACAGGTAAGTCATCCGATTTTAGATTTTAGATTTTAGATTTTAGATTTTATAGGGTGCAATTTATTGAAAATTTTGCATCTAAAAGGTAACTGTTTAGAGATTAATCTGACATCTAAAATTTGCAGTGGCTTGGGCGCGCCGGAATAGGGCTGCTTTCAGAACTTGCTTCCGCCACAAGATAACCTCGCTGGCGGTGCGAGGTCAATCGATTTTAGATTTTAGATTTTAGATTTTAGATTTGAAGCATTTACCCCACGGATCAATTCGGGGGCTCCTTTATCGGATACAGGTTTTTTATTTCTGGACTGATGAATCAGGGGGCTTGTATCCTGGATGCTTGGATTGTCAAGTTTTGTCCGACTAATTTTTGCGGGTTTGTCGGCTGTTGCAGGGGCTGCGGTGACGCGCCCCCACTCTGCGGGCGAGATAAGTTGTTTATTCCATGTCTCTGCGGTTGGGGTTCCGGGCTGGGTCATTGGACAAAAATCCAAATATGAACAGGGAAACAAAAAATAAAACAACTACATTAACTACGATTTTGAGGGTTAGCACTGTGGGAGTCTCCAAAGATGGCCTAATACTGAGCTGCTGCTGTTGCAGCAACTTTTTTATCATAAGCTAAAGATTAGTCAATTTTATCTTTGCTTTTGAGGATTTTTGGCAAGTTGATTTTTGCCCAATTCCAGAGTTGCTCGGCGATGTTTTCTAGCCGCAGCATAACTCGATCGAGCCATTCGAGCACTTGTTCTAGGGGGTGCTTAATGTATCCCATCGATTCTGCTTTTGTTTCTAAGTATTCGCCATCGGGGGGGACGCCTGCGCTGGGATTTTTGGGTTCAGCAGCAGCGCGGGTTGGGGCGGTGTATCTGCTGGTTTGCGCGGTGATTGCTGCTGGGGATTTGTTGTTTTGTGCGGTGTTCGGGTTGGTGTTTTTTGGCACTTGGGTTTCCGGCGCGCGCCCTGGGGTTGATTCTGCTGCGAGTGCAGAGCTATTTTTTTGAGTAACTGCTAAATCTGATAAATCAGATGCTGTTTGGGGTTGACTTTTGGGGCTTTGTGTCAGCAAGCTCTGTTTTAGCTGCCCCAGCAGGCGGTGAAGTGCTTCGGGGTAAGGGGAGATTGAGAGTGCGGTCGATCGACCTTCTGCCAATTCTCCTAATTCTGCAATTTCTTGCTTGACTTTTGGGCTGATTTGTGCTATAGCATCGGGTTCGGAACTGCCGTCGATTAAATGCGGCGGTGCTGCTTCCCCGAATAAGTCTTGCCAGTTGAGCCACGGTCGATCGACCTCTGGGCTATTTTGGGTGTTTTCTTGTTCTTGTCGCTGTTTCAAATAATACTGAATTGCAACTGATTTCTCCGTATTATCACTGGCTGCCGTTTCTTTGCCCAAAAGGTGGTCTACTGACGACCAAATCATTTGTTCGATGTTTCGAGCGTATTTTTCGAGGATGTCGCGGGCGGACAAATCTACATTAGCGTCTGTGCCGGATGTATTAATTTTGACTCCGGGGGCTTCCGTGGGTGCGACGACTGTTTTTGCCGCTGGCGGTAGGGTTAATTCCTCAATGTTGACGGCGGCGCGATCGAGTAATGTAACAAAGGAGAGAGGAGTTGGGGGTCGATCGAACTTGCTGTTAAAATTAGTTTCTAGTTTTGGGGTATTGTGGTCGATCGAATTCGATGCCGCCATTGACTGCTGTGCGGTTTTTGCTTCGATCTGCGCGCGGGCTTTTTGGACTAGGATGGCATTGCGGTCGATCGATTTTTTAACTGCGAGGATTGATTCTCCAAACTGATTTTTTTTGAGGGCAACCGGACTCGTCTGAAGCCAGGCCATCAATTCCCAAAAACGACGCATCGGCGGTAACTGCGCTTTTTTCGCCGCTGACTCCAAACCGAGATTAAATTTTAATTCTTTTTGGGTAATTTCCCGTCGTTCCGGCCCGCTGTTGGCTACTTCCCAAGTTATGCAACCTTCAAGCATTTCCTGCTGTTCGGGTGTCAAAATATCTAATATCTGATTTTCTCTTCCCACCAATACTAAAGTGCGGGCTGGGATAAAACTGGCAATTCCCTCAACTTTCGGTTGCGGTTTTAATCCAGTTTTAGCAAGCGGGTGTTCTAAGACGGAAGTTGTTTGATGCTTGGCGATTTGTCCGCTAAAATTGATAGCTGGAGGTAAATCGCTAGCAGCATTTCCCTGATTAATTAACATCGGGAAGCTGGCTAAAGTTTTCGCGGTTTGCGACGAGGTTAGTAAATTTTCGGCTAGGTGCAAAATTTCGGCGATCGAACTTTCGTCGGAAGTTTCGCCCTGATACCAATTTTGTGGCAAATCGGCATTTTCGTCACCGCCAAATTCTTGCAGTTCCGGTAAATCTATTTTTTGACTTGATGCCCGCAACTGTCGGCCCAGCATTCGGGAACTTTGCACCAGCAAATAAGCTGGATAAAGCAGAATTTGGGTGGCGGTGAGAGTTGTTTCTTTAATTTGACGCCAAGTTCGATCGCAATTGTCAGCGACTTGGCGGGACTGTTTCGATATAAAGTTTAATAGTCGGCTTTGGTATGGGCCGTAGTAACCGTTGGACATAAGTTTAATTCTTGAATTCAGATTTTTGATTCGCGCCGGAATTGCTGAATATTGCTGTAAAATCAAAGCGATATCTTAATCGAAGCTTCAAACCCTCTGAAACCTTTATTTCTTCGCGTCCTACCCTTCGGGAACGGCTTCGCCGAACGCGTCTTCGCGGTTCGATATAAGATATTGCACCAATGTCAATAAGCCTTTTACTGACTGCAGGATGCCCACCCCTACTCCCCACAAGAAAATTCACTCTTTGTGGAACAGGCATCTTGCCTGTTCTTGAGAATAGTGCAAGATGTGAGTTCAATCCGATTTTTGATTAATACACAATTCCTATTTTAGCGAAATATGAGCGCTTCTGTGTCACCTGCTAGCAATAATATTTCTGAAGTTGTCGAGAAGTTGCGCCGCCTCAGCCAAGTGGAGGTTCAGTCTGGTTGGAGGTACTGCGATTCTGACTCGGCGGTCTCTTCGGTAAATATTTGTAACAGCCCCGTTGCCGAACTTAACGGGAAAGGACATATTGCTTGGCCGTCTGGGAAGCAAGTTTTGTATTTGGGCCAGCAATTTGTAATTCCTGACAATTTGCACGGCTATCCTGTGGTTGGTTTGCGGTTGCTGCTGGGTTTGACTTGGTGGGCTGAAGATGCTCAAATTTTTGTCAACGGCGAGTTAGTCGGACAGGGAGATTTATTTGATTTTGCCGATCGAGTTTTGTTGAGTTCGTCGGCTAATCCCGGAGATGAATTTTTAGTAATTTTGCGGTTGGTAAGTCCGGGTCACGATAACGGTGCTTTAGTGCGATCGATTTGTTTGTACGAAGCTGCTGATTCTTGTTGTTTCGATCCGGGTTTTGTGGCTGCCGAATTAGAGATTTTGCAAAATTCGCTTAGTCGAAATTTAGAAATTGAAAATTCCCAATACCTCCCCACCGAAATAATAGCAAATCGCCCCCGGTTTGTCAAGGGGGAAATGCTGAAATCTGAGATTGATTTGGCGCTTGGTTTGATTGATTGGGCGGCGGTGGGCGATCGCGAAAAGTTCGATCGCTCGCTGTCTGTTTTGCGGCACAATTTACTGGGATATCTGCGGGCTTTTTTGGGGGATTTGAATGAGGGAACCGCAGAGGGCGCAGAGGGCGCAGAGGGAGGAAGAAGGGAGGAGGTTTTTGATGTGGGAGAAAGTAGCGATGCTACATCTATATATATAGGAGAAAGCGGCGAACTGACATCTTTTTCTGGGGATTTAGATGTGGGAACCGCAGAGGGCACAGAGGGCGCAGAGGGAGGAAGAAGGGAGGAGGTTTCTCAGGTTGGAGACAATAGCAATGCTACATCTATATATATAGGAGAAAGCGGTGAGCTGACATCTATATATACAGGTAAAATCTATTTGGTGGGTCACGCTCATTTAGATTTGGCTTGGCTGTGGCCTGTCCCGGAAACTTGGGAAGCGGCAAAGCGAACTTTTGAGTCGGTATTGAAATTACAATCTGAGTTTCCCGATTTGATTTTCTGTCATTCTACTCCGGCGCTTTATGCTTGGGTGGAAGAACATCGGCCGGACTTATTTGCTGCGATTAAAAAACAGGTGGCCGTCGGACGTTGGGAAGTTGTCGGCGGGATGTGGGTAGAACCGGATTTAAACTTGATTTCTGCTGAGTCAATGGTGCGGCAAGTTTTTTATGGACAGCGTTATGCAAAAGAAAATTTTGGGGAATTGATGCGGGTGGCTTGGCTACCGGATACTTTCGGTTTTGGGTGGCAATTACCTCAGATTTTGCGGCAAGGTGGAGTTGATTATTTTGTGACGCAAAAGTTGCGGTGGAATGATACAACGGAATTTCCCTACGGTGTGTTTTGGTGGGAAGGGTTGGACGGTACTAAAATATTTAGTATGATGTCTCCTCCCATTGGTGAAGGCATAGAATCTGTGAAAATGGCAAGTTATGCTTTTGACTGGCAAGCTAAAACTAATTTGCCAGATGCTCTTTGGTTGCCTGGGGTTGGCGACCACGGCGGTGGCCCGACTCGTGATATGTTGGAGGTGGCGAAACGCTGGAAAATGTCGCCTTTTTTCCCCAGGTTGGAGTTTGCGAAAGCGGTTGATTATTTGTCTTTGATTGAGAGTCAGTTTTTACCGGCAGTTGCGACAACTAAGCCCGAAAGCGATGTTCCCGACTCGGACTATCAGGAAAATTTGCGGGCGCTAGAATTTTCAAACTTGTCGGCAATGAAGGATGCAAATCCTCCCATCTCACAACTCAAAACTCTTCCCGTTTGGAAAGATGAACTTTATTTAGAATTCCACCGGGGTTGCTACACGACTCGCGCCGACCAAAAACGACAAAACCGTCGCTGCGAAGAATTGCTCTACCAAGCGGAGTTGCTGTCTTCGCTGGCAACGATTTGTACTGGTGCGGTTTATCCGAAATCTGAGTTAGAATCAGTTTGGAAACAAATTTTGTTTAACCAGTTTCACGATATTTTGCCCGGTTCTGCGATCGCCCAAGTTTACGCGGATGCTAATCTAGCCTTTGCTGAGGTCGATCGCACTTGTCGCGAAATCCTGCTACAATCTTTGGATGCCATCTCGGCTCAAATTTCTCTCCCTTCCCCTCCGCAGCCCGACGCTCAACCGATTTTGATTTTCAATACTCTCAATTGGCCGCGCTCTGAGGTTGTCGCCGTACCGCTTCCCGATTCCCCTGATTCAGCTTGGCAAATTTACGATTTTTCCCGACGGCGACTGGCTTCGCAGATTGTCAGGGGCGATCGACTCGAATCGCACTCTACACTGTTATTTTGGGCAAATAATATCCCCGCCGTTGGCTACCAGGTGTTTTGGCTGTGTCGCGAAGACGCTCAAACTGTGGATAATGCGTCCGCGAGTCCAGAAACCGAAAAAAAGACAGATTTATCAAAACTTACATACGGTATAGCACAAAAAAACACAGCTTGTCAAGAAACGCATTTTGCAGCCGCACAAATGGTTCTAGAAAATGAATTTATTCGGGCAACAATAGACGGCAAAACTGGGGATTTATCCAGCATTTGGGATAAAGTAAATAACCGAGAAGTCATGAATGCAGCAGGCGGGAATCAACTGCAAGCATTTCAAGACAGTGGTCAATATTGGGATGCTTGGAACATTGACCCAAATTATGAAAAACATCAACTACCAGCGCCGATACTGAAAGATATTTGTTGGGTAGAGCAGGGGGAATTACGGCAGAGTTTGCGCGTAGTCCGACAAATTGGTAAATCGGAGTTTTGCCAAGATTATATAGTAGAAGTAGGTTCGCCGCTGCTGAAAATCAAGACAGTGGCAGATTGGCAAGAAACTCACGTTTTAGTAAAAGCAGCCTTTGGGTTAAATGTAGAAGCAGATTTTGCAACTTCCGAAATTCCCGGCGGTGCGATCGCTCGCACAACCAAGCCTCAAACACCCGCCGAAAAAGCCAAATGGGAAGTGCCGATTTTGCGCTGGACTGATATCAGCAATGATGGTTTTGGAGTGAGTTTACTCAATGATTGCAAATATGGTTGCGACCTTCAACCAAATCGCATTCGGCTGACTTTGCTTCGGGGCTCGACTTGGCCGGATGAACAAGCAGATGTAGGAGTTTCGGAATTTACTTGTGCAGTCTATCCCCACAGCGGAAATTGGCAGGATGCAGGTACTGTTCGACAGGGGTACGAGTTGAATTTACCACTGCTAGTAAAGGTGTTGCCCAAGTTAGAGGAAAATCGCCACAAGACTCTGCCGACAGTTGGCAAGTTCTTAGATTTGTCCGCCGAAAATTTAGTGTTGATGGCTTTCAAACAATCGGAAGATGATTCTAATGTGTGGATTTTGCGGTGTTACGAGTGTCACGGTGAAGAGGCGAAGTTGGAATTAAAGAGCGATTTGGGTTTGGCGATTAGTCAGCCTGTCGATTTATTAGAACAACCCATAAATTTGCCCCAGAAGTCAGACGATGGGACAAGTTTCACAATATCACCGTGGAAAATAGCGAGTTTTGCAGTCAATTTATCATTACCAATTCAGATATAGCGGTTCTCAAAAAAGTGAGGTATGCCCTATGCCCTATGCCCTATGCCCATGAGTACCTCATCTTTCTGACAAAGGCTATAGTACCCCATCGCAAATTTATCCAACCTGTTGAGACTTTGGGAACTTAGTCCTAACAAAATTTGTTAACCTACGCCAATTAGCTCTCACAACTTTCTTCTGATCTAAAATATGCAAAATTACAAACGCTAAAAATGTGTACGCCAGCCAAAAATGCAAACTCCTTCCCAAATCAACCATTGCGGAATTCTGCGGAAACATATCCGGCAAAACCATGCCGAAAAATTTCACATTGTTACTTTTGAAAGAGTTAGAAAAAAAGAAACCACTAACCGGAACTAGCCACATAAAAACGTACAAAGTCGCGTGCAGAGCAAAATTTTTGTACCATTCCTTAGTAAACTTTGGCAGGCGTTTCGTATATTTTTTCCACCATACCCGCAGCAGAGTTAAAATCCGCCAAGTCAGCAAAGCCATTGTCAGCACCGCTACGGATTTGTGGAAATCGTAAAGGGGGCCTCGAATAAACACTTCTCTTGGCAATCGAGCCATAGAAGTACCGGTAATAAACAGCACTAAATAGCAAGCTGACATTACCCAGTGTAAGGACATCAGTTGTTTGAACGCAGAATTAAGTCTGGGTTTCGCAGCGGGTTTTAGGGTAGTCATTCTTTATTACCTCCTTAGCGTTTGCTGCACAAGATTAAGTATAAACTATAGGACTAAAGCTCGTGGCCGATTGTGCATTATAAGATTTACTTAACTTAAGTATTATAAATATTTATTAAACAGTCTAATTAATTAGATTCACGATCGTCATTCCCAATACAAAACGATCGTACTAGGGTCGATCGCCTCCCAAGCAGTTTTCAGGTCGAGTATCCCCAAAGCCACCGCAAAAGCTGACCCGATAATTGCAACCGCTGCCCTGTTCATCCGCAGCCCCGGCAAATATCCCAAACCCAATCCGAAGTAGGTCAGTCCCAATACTAGGTATTTGAGTGTTATCATATATACTTAAAACTATTGATTGCCGATTTTTTTTATTGTCTAGGATGCTAAAAGTACAGACTGGGTAATTGCAGCTAAACCTGCTGGCATTGCAACTAGCGGGAAATATCGTCGGCAGACGGTCTACTAACTACAAACAAACACAGTGGTTGCATTGGGAAGCGAAAATCAGGGTGCTGGACAAGTGGTATTTTTGTTACAACTTGTAACTTTTTTCAAACAACAGGTTTAATTTAGTTTCACAAAAAAGTTAAATTCCAGAAAGTAAAATTAATTACAGTCGAGTTAAGCTAAAAGTGTTTGCTAAAAAAAGTAATTCAAGCAACCCCGAAACCAACTATTCTCACTTGATCGACACAGAGGGCGAGTTCGCGACAGCAAAACTTGCGTGCAGCCAACAAGTCGAACAAGATTGGTATGGAACTCTCTACGAGAATTTTCCGGGCATTTACTTCGTTCTAGATGCTTTGGGAAGAGTTTTTTCGCTCAATCAATTCGGCGCGTCTCGCCTCGCCTACAAATCGCAGGAATTAATTTGTCATTCAATTTTTAACATATTTTACTGCCAAGAACAAGGCAAAATGCAGGCAGAATTTGCTGGATTGGCCCAGCCGGAAAACGGTACGTCAACTCCAAAAGTTGCCTGTTGGGAAGGCTGCTTGACTTGCAAAGACGGCAAGATTATTAGGGTAAAAGCTACCGCGCGCGCAATGCCGGCGGTAGATTGGAAAATAGAGGAAAATACTAATGGTCGTTCAATTGCCAATTTCCAACGGCCGGCTGTACTGTTAGTTTGCGAAGAAATTAAGGCTGCTTCGCAGTCACCCATGCCGCCCAACCAGAGAGGAAATTGGCGCAGTCCAACTTTGGCGATCGCAAAATTAGCCAAAAGTCAACTTAAAGAACGCCACAATATAGAAGACTTCATCCGCGAAGTAACAGAAACCGCTGTCAGTATTGTCAACTGCGATCGAGCCAGTATTTGGCTGTATGGCGAAGACAAAACGCAGCTTCACTGCATTGACCTTTACGAACAAAATACTAAACTCCATTCTGTACAAATAATCATCACAGCAGCAGACTGTCCGGCATATTTTCAAGCTTTAAAATCGGCAAGTGCGATCGCAACTGTGGCTGCAGAAAATGACCCCAGAACGCGAGAACTTGTCGGTCTTTATTTGCTCGATCGGGGCGCGACTTCCTTGTTGAACGTACCGATTGTGCTAGCAGGTAAAAGCTTGGGAATAGTCAGCGCCGAACGCCAGGGTTCGGACGGTGATTGGACGGAAGAAGAACACGAATTTACCCAAATATTAGCAGATTTTGTATCCTCAAGTTTGTCAGCTAGCGAAAAGTTAAAATTAGAAGCAATGCGGCACGAACAGCAGCAAAACTTGCTAAGCCAATACTACGATCAACTAGAAGAAAGAGTAGAAAGACGCACGGCTGAACTCAAAAAAGCTAACCACAAACTGCAAAAAGAAATAATTAAAAGAAAGCAAGCCGAAGCCGAACTACGCCTGCAGCAACAAGAACAGCAAATAATTTTTGATTCCGTGCCGGCGATGATTTGGCTCAAAGATACCGAAAGTCGCCTGCTGCGAATTAATCAAGCCGCGGCTGCATCGAGAGGTTTGCCCGCAGATCAATTAGAAGGTAAATCTTTTTATGAAATCTATCCAGACGAAGCAGAGCAATATTATTTAGAAGATTTGGAAGTAATCAATTCTGGCGTTCCCAAGCAGGGCCAAGTCGAACTACTGCCAACAGCCTCTGGTCAAAAATGCTGGGTGCGGACAGATAAAATACCTTACCGCGATGAAACAGGTAAAGTCGCTGGTGTAATCGTGTTTGCAGTAGATATTACTGATTTAATTAGAGTCGAAAAAGAACTGCGAGAATATCGCGATCGCCTCGCACAAAAAGTAGAAAAACGTACTGCTATGTACAGGCAAGCCATGACCGCTTTGTACTCGGCAAATACGCAATTGCAACAGTTAATTAACAACAGCTATTCTTCCGGCGAAAATGGCAGCAGCCAGTCAGCAGCACGCTTGCTCGAATGCGAAGCTTATTTTGAAGCAGTTGCCGTGGCTGACCGCGACACAATTTTGAGCGTCAGCAGCAATTTTGCCCAACTTTTCGGTTACGAACCTGCGGAAATGGCGGGAATGAGCTTGCTGGAACTACTGTCGCCGAAATCATACAAACAGGCGTCGCAAATGATTTCTGCAGCCAGCAATACAGTCTGTGAAACTATTTTTCTCAAGCGAGATGGAACTGCTTTTCCTGCTGATGTTCGCAGCAAATTCGTATTTTGGGAAGGTCGTTTAGTCCAGGTAAAAGCAGTCCGAGACCTCACGGAACGCAAATTGCTCGCAGCAGAATTAGAGCGATCGCGCTCTCTGCTGCACGCTACCTTAGAAGCAACGGCAGACGGCATTCTCGCCGTTACTACCGCCGGAGAAATGATTAGTTATAACGAAAAGTTAGTTCAAATGTGGGGAATTTATGAAGAAGTTAGAAACTCAATGGATAGAACGGTGCGGCTGGCATTTCTCACGAAGCAAGTGAAAGATCCGAGGGCTTTTTTGCAGAGAGTTAAAGAATTTTATAGCGATGCGGAGTCGGAAGGTTGCGATATTCTAGAATTTAAAGACGGCCGCACTTTTGAGCGCTACACGCAGCCAATTCGAGTCGGACAAAATATTATTGGCAGGGTGTGGCGCTTCCGGGATATTACCTCTCGCGAAAAGGTGACGGCAATGTTGGGAGATTCTCAAAGGCGCTTTCGGGCAATTTTTGATTCTTCTTTCCAATTTGTGAGCTTATTGAAACCGGACGGCACTCTGCTGGAAGCTAACCAAACTTCTCTAGATTTTGCAGGAATTAAGCTACGGGATGTGGCTAATAAACCGTTTTGGCTATTGCCTTGGTGGGGAGATGCTGAGGAAGTTCAGGAACAGTTGCAAGAGGCGATTTCTCGATCGGCAAAAGGTGAATTTGTCCGCTATGAAGTGGAAGTTCAAGGTGTAAATCGGACGGCAACTGTTGATTTTTCTCTCAAACCGGTCGCGGATGAAACTGGCAAAATAGTATTGTTGCTGCCGGAAGGTCGGGACATTACTGAAAGTAAGCAAGCCCAAGTCGCGCTGCGGCAACAAATAGAACGGGAACGCCTGATCGGGCAGATTCAATCGCGCATTCGTTCTTCTCTGGATCTCCAAGATATTCTCAACACTACAGTAGCGGAAGTGCGGGAGTTTTTGGCAACCGATCGCGTGCTGGTTTTCCGCTTCCGACCCGACTGGAACGGAGATGTGGTGGTGGAGTCGGTTGCAGAAGGATGGATGCCACTCAAGGGGATGGGAATTGACGATTGCTGTTTTGCCAATACTTACATCGGACAGTATTTAAAGGGTCGCATTCGCGCCATAGAGGATATTCATGCTTCTAATTTGAGCGAGTGTCATCTTAATTTTTTGGAGACTTGTCAGGTGAAGGCAAATTTGGTAGTGCCGATTGTCCAGCAGGGCATAGAACCTAGGGAAGGTAACAGTTCTTGTCAAGTGCCGAAGTTGTGGGGTTTACTGATTGCCCACCACTGTTCGGCACCCCGCCAGTGGCAGCAGTTTGATGTGGATTTGCTGAGTCAGTTGGGTACTCAAGTTGCGATCGCGATCGAACAATCTTTACTTTACCAGCAGCTAGCTGCTGCCAACCAGCGGTTGGACGGCTTGGCGAATTTGGACAGTCTGACTCAACTAGCTAACCGCCGCCGTTTTGACGAGGTGATCAACCGAGAATGGGAGCAGTCGAGCTCTTCGGAACCGCTATCTTTGATTATGTGCGACATTGACTGTTTTAAACTTTACAACGACAATTACGGCCACCAAGCCGGGGATGCTTGTTTGCAGCAAGTGGCGCGGGCGATCGGAGATGCTTGCACAAACGCACCCGCAGAGCGCCTCTATTTAGCTGCTAGGTACGGCGGCGAGGAATTTGGGGTAATTTTGCCAAATACGGATGTCGTGGCTGCACAGGCTGTTGCTGAGGGAATCCGCAGCCGCGTCAAAGCCTTAGCAATTCCCCACATTAAGTCTGTTGTCAGCGATTGCGTGACTCTCAGCTTGGGAGTTGCGGCCGTTTCGCAAAGTCAAAATTCCCCGAAAATGCTGATTGAAGCTGCAGATAAGGCACTGTATCGAGCTAAGTCGGGCGGGCGCGATCGAGTGGCTATTAATGAGTAATCAGGTTATTTTAAATTTGAGATTTTAGATTTTGGAATTACTGATGAAGCTGCTGGTTTGGGGCTTGTCTACAGTTGCATTCTTGTTTGAAACTGGTATTACTAAAAAAACGATCGCCCTAACTGGCATAAAGTTAGTGCGATCGCGGTACTATGAATCAGCTATTTATCTATCAGACTCAGCGCGGATTTTTTACGCATTTCCACTGATTTTTTTACAAAACTTTACCGTGAGTAGCGTACAAATATCCAAAAACCACGTTTCTCTACCCGATGTCTCTTTTTTTATTGAACCGCAGAGGACACAGAGAGCGCAGAGGAAGAGAAAAGAGCAAGGAAGGAGTTCGCAATTGATTGGGGATTGCTATAGCAATTACTCACCTATTTCGCTAACAGTTTTTGAAACACCTTATACATATCCTCGGCTAACTTTTTAGGATTCCACAAAGGTGCGAGATGTTCTGGCTGCTTAGATTTTACTAAATGCTCTTTCACCGCATTTCTGAAACCCGCATCACGACCAAACTTAACTCCCCACTGCGTGTATTCTTCCCAACTCCACGCCGCACCTACATCAAGATTTGCACTTTTCAGAAAAGCGTAACCCATGCGCGAAAGATATTGGTCGCCGGATCGAGTTACCACTGGCAAATTCGCCCACAAAGCCTCTAAATTGTGAGTGCCGCCGTTGTAAGGATAGGAATCTAAAAGCACGTCGGCTACATAATAAATAGCGCGGTGTTCTTCTTCACTTCTGGTTTGACCTATAAACTTAATCCGAGCAAAATCTACTCCCTGAATTTCGCATTCTTCGCGGTAAGTGCTGTGAATAATATCGGGGTCGCCTTGACCTTTGCGGATTAACACACTATCTGGTACTTCCTTAAGGATTTGAACTTGAGCTCGTACCATTTCGGGATTAGTTTTTCTCCCTGGCGCAACGCACAGATAAGTCATTTGATCCAAGCCAATTCCGAGAGCGTTTCTAATCGCCTCTCGGTTCACAGGAATGCTTTGCAGTGCGCCAATTGCTACCGAACCAGCAGGCAATCTTACTAACTGTTCTAAGTAATTTTTTTCAACACCAGGGGGGTGAGTGTGTTCGTCGCACAGAAAGTAGTGATTATCTGAAATGTAGGGTGCGTCAAATCCCAGCCAAGAAACGCAAATACCCGCAGGATATTGATACAGCACTTCGACATTTGTGGGCACTGTCATCGAGTCTAAGTCTATCAAAACATCCAAGTTGTCTTGCGCTACTTCGGCAAAGATTTCGCCGCCGTCAGCAAAGCCGTTTGGATATTTTTTAGGCCAGTAAAACTTGCCCGCCATGTCTTCAAACCGCTGCGTAACTTCATCTCGGTGGAGTTTCCCGGTGACGTAAAGGTGAACGTGGGGGGTGATGTGGCTTAATTCGCGAATTAAAGCTTCGCTGCACCAGCCTACTGAGTGGCGGCGGAAGTGTTTGGAAAGGAAGCCGATTTTTAAAGGACGCTGTTCTTTTGTTTGGTACTTGGCTAGGTTGCTTCTGTTAATTTCCTGGCGCTTAGGAACGGCTTTTTGGTAGTATTCTTTGGCAATGAGTCTGTAGAAACTGGCATTTTTTTCGCGGTTGTCTCGCAGGTGAGAAACTGCAAAGAGGAAGATTTCGTAGAGCAGTTTTAGTTCGATTGTGGTAAAACTTTCGACCTTTTCGTAGCAGAGTTTTTCGATTTCTTCGAGTTTCTGAATTGCCTGTTTGCTGACACCTGATTGCAGGTAGGAAAAGACGTAGGCTGTAGCTGACATGACTGGGGCGACATCGCCGCAGTTTTCGCAGTATTTGTCGGCGACGTTGCGGGCTCCGGCGAGGTTGGTGGAATGGCTTAGCAAGTCGCACAGTTGTTGGTAGGCTTCGCTGTATTTGGGGTTGCATTGGATCGCCTTTTCAAATTTGGCGATCGCCTCCAAGGGCTTATCTTGTTTTTGAATGTGCCCCATCCGACAGTAAACCTCTGCCCAATTCGGTTTTAATGCCAAAGCTTGCTGATAGCTGGCTAAAGCTTCTTCCAGCCGCCCCTGCATGGAAAAACAACTGCCGAGGTTAGCGTGAACTTCCGGCCAGTTGGGCTTGATTTTCAGAGTGTTTTGATAATTAGTAATCGCTTCTTCGTACTTGTTTTGCTGTAAAAAAGAGTTGGCTATATTGAAGTGCAGAACTTCTAAATGCGGCTTTAAAGCTACAGCTTTCTGATAGTAAGCGATGGCGGCGTCGAGATTGCCTTGTTGCGATCGCGCGCTGCCGATGTTACCGTAAGCTTCGGCCCAATCCGGTTTAATGGCGATCGCTTTTTCGTAGCATTCGATGGCTTCATCGCGCTTTCCTTGGCTGAAAAGTCGATTACCTAAGTTAAAGTGGAAGTCTGCACCGACTAGCTGCGGGTTGAGTTCGGATGTTCTTTTAAAACAGGCGATCGCTGCTTCGATGTTGCCGTGTTGCTGATATACTTTCCCTAAATTCCAGTGAGCTCCCGCTAAATCGGGACTCAGGGCGATGGCTTGCTGATAATGGGCGATCGCTTCTTCCAAACGCCCCAATTTGAAATACATACTGCCGATATTGGCGCGCACTTCCGCAAAATTTGGCTGCAATTCTAGGGCTTGAGAATATGAACGAATGGCAGCTTCAGTTTTGCCTACTGCTTGCAAGGCATTGCCTAAAGTGACGTAAGCATGGATGAAATCCGGTCGAATTTTTATCGCTTGCTGACAAGCTGCGATCGCCTCTTTAATTTTACCTTGAACTAAAAAGTTTTCTGCCAGTTTTTTGTACGGTTCTACTTCTTCAAAATTGGCAACTTGTCCGGCATCGGGAACATTTAACGATGTAACTTGTTCGGAAAGTTCGGCGGGATTTGTAAACGGAGTATTTAAAGTCTCAGTGGTTGGTGCTGGCGGCAAATTGATGCTCGAAGGCTGCAAGCCGTAGCCTTCATCTTTGTTGACCGATACTGGTTGCGATTCCCCTGATTCTGTTTCTAATTCGATAAAGTTGCTGTCAGTAGTTGCCCGCTCTTTTTGTGCGATTAAACTCGCTAATTTCTCAGCAGCGGTGGCATCTTCCGGTTGCTGTTGCAGCACTTTTTGATAGCAATTAATTGCTGCATCTAACTTTCCTTGCTGCTGCAAAACGCTGCCCAGCATCAAATTAACTGAGCTTAATTGAGGATTAATGGCAAGAGCTTTTTGGTAATAATTTGCCGCCTGTTCCAATTGCCCTAACTTGTAATACATACTGCCGAGATTTGCGCTAGCTTCGGCAAATTCTGGCTGAATTTTTAAAGCTTGCAAGTAAGCTTGAATTGCCCTTTCCAGCTTGTTTTGACTGTGCAGGGCATTGCCCATGGTCAAGTAAGCTGCAGCAAAATTCGGTTTGAATTTAATCGCGAGATTGCAAGAGGCGATCGCCTTTTCAAATTCTCCTTGCAAAACATAAACTTCCGCCAACTTTTTATGAACTTCCGCATCTTCGGGATTAAACTCTAAAGCTTTCTGATAATTCTCGATAGCGCCACCGAGATCGCCTCGCTCTTTCCGCCAATTTCCCTTTTGAAAATAATCTCTCACTGCCTCTAAACCTACTAAAGAATTCCCGATCATTTGCTCTGCCACTCTTACAGATTTTACACTAATAATATTCAACCATTCTACCCACTATCGGTATCGCACAGACCAAGTACACCCTCGATTTATATATTCTACCTGCTGTCTCAGATGATTTTCAGCAGTTGCGCCGCCCGCACCCGCGCCCTCTTTTAAAACTCCGACTATCGCCTCTAAAAACCGCCTTGTATATCCCTCCCAATCTGGTTTACCCGCCCGCTTCCAATTAGTTACCGATGCCAAATTTTCCACCCCTGACATGGAAACTAGACGGGCAAATCCAGCAGTTGTTTCCGGCAAAGCTGCCAATGCACTCGTCACAATCCGGCAACCGCAGGCCATCGCCTCCATCGCGACAATAGATGACGTTTCCAAACAGGTATTCGAGTAAGCTAAAACCGCGACTGAACGCAGTTGCCGGACGAGTTCGGGTTGCGGTACGGAACCGACGTACTCGACGCCTTCTGTTTCCTGGCACTGGCGGTAAAGTTGACAAAAAAAAGCTGGTTATCATTGTCGTATATTTGGTGTACTTTCATGCTTGAAAATAGTTTAATATGGTTATGGAAACAGATTGACGAATTTCGATATCGAGAAATCAGATTTTCATTGTGGCAATTATCCACCGATTTGTGAACTAGATTTTTTTATTTAACCGCAGAGGACGCAGAAGGCGCAGAGAAAAAAGAGAGAAGTTCCCACTTGAAATAATTTGCCAGTTCCCTCTCTTCATCTTCTTCCTCTCTGCGTTCTCTGCGCTCTCTGCGGTTAAATAAATCCATAATAAATGGTATAATCTTAAAACTATTAAGGAGTACCGAACATGACCACAGAACAAGATCCCGTAAAATTGATGAAACAGCAAGTCGGCTTTGCTGCCGCCGATCGCGTAAAATCTGGTATGATTGTCGGACTCGGCACCGGGTCAACTACAGCTTATACTATTCAAGCATTGGGCGATCGCATAAAATCAGGTGAACTCAAAGATATCAAGGGAGTGCCGACATCTTTTCAATCAGAAGTGTTAGCCAAACAGTACGGAGTACCGCTGACAACACTAGATGAAATTGACAGAATTGATGTAGCTATTGACGGCGCTGACGAAGTAGATCCCCACCTCAACTTAATTAAAGGTGGCGGCGCAGCCCACACCCGCGAAAAAGTAGTCGATTACCTCGCCACTCAGTTTATTGTAGTAGTTGACAGTTCCAAAATCGTAGATAAATTGGGTTCGACTTTTCGCGTGCCCATCGAAGTTATACCGATGGCATTAACACCAGTGATGCGCGCCATTGAAAAATTGGGTGGCAAACCCGAACTCCGCATGGGCGTGAAAAAAGCAGGCCCCGTAATTACCGATCAAGGTAATATGGTAATTGATGTCAAATTTGATGACATTGCCAACCCCGGAGAAATGGAAAAAAGCTTGAATAACATTCCCGGTGTGTTAGAAAATGGTTTGTTTGTAGACTGTACAGATTTAGTTTTAGTCGGCGAAATCCAAGACGGAAAACCAGTGGTACGCGAAATTTCTAAATAGTCAAAATTGCCCAGGTTTGGTCATAAACTCTTTGTGGAACAGGCATCTTGCCTGTTCAGAAGAATGCTGCAAAAACTCTTTGTGGAACAGGCATCTTGCCTGTTCAGGAAAATGCTGCAAAAACTCTTTGTGGAACAGGCATCTTGCCTGTTCAGGAGAATGCTGCAATATGCGATTTACAGCCCGCAAAAACACCAAAAACAAGGTTTCTTACCCTATAGCAACCGCCAAGACTCTTAAGAAGTTCTTAATCAGTAAAACCCTTGCGATTGTTACATCTCCCTTCTTCCTTCTTCCTTCTTCCTTCTTCCTTCTTCCTTCTTCCTTCTTCCTTCTTCTATAACTTTGACTTTGATTATGATGATGAAATATCGCAGATTCGGTCGCACAGAATTATCCATGCCCGTCTTTTCCTGCGGTGGCATGAGATATCAGTACAAATGGCAAGACGTGCCAGCCAATGAAATTCCCCCAGACAATCAACAAAATCTAGAAGCGACGATTAGCTACTCGATTGAATGCGGCATCAATCACATAGAAACTGCTCGCGGTTACGGCACTTCCGAGATGCAATTGGGGCGAATTTTGCCGAAGTTTCCCCGCGAAAACTTGATAGTGCAAACGAAAGTTAGTCCCAAACCCAACTCCCAAGAGTTTCGCGAAGAATTTGATAAATCCTTAGCTTATTTGCAACTGGAATACGTCGATTTACTGTCGCTGCACGGCATTAATACATGGGAATTGCTAGACGAGTCTATCCGTCCGGGCGGCTGCATGGATGTGGCGAGAAAGTTGCAAGCAGAAGGCAAAGTTAAGTTTATTGGTTTCTCAACTCACGGCCCGACGGATGTAATTGTCAAAACAATTGAAACAAATCAATTTGATTATCTTAACTTGCACTGGTACTACATCAATCAAAGTAATTGGCCGGCAATAGAAGCTGCTAAACGTCACGATATGGGCGTTTTTATTATCAGTCCTTCCGATAAAGGCGGTCAACTTTACAGCCCGCCGCAAAAATTGGTAGACTTGTGCTATCCGTTGAGTCCGATGGTGTTTAATGATTTGTTTTGTTTGTCGCATCCGCAAGTACACACTTTGAGTTTGGGCGCAGCCAAACCTGAAGATTTTAACGAGCATCTGAAAGCTGTAGAATTGTTAGATAGAGCCGATGAAATTTTGCCACCGATATTAGAAAAGTTAGAAAAAGCAGCCATTGATAAATTAGGAGAAGAGTGGTTTAAGACTTGGCACGTCGGTTTACCAACTATCGAAAATACTCCCGGAGGTATTAATATTTATGTGATTTTGTGGCTGTGGAATTTGGCGCAGGCTTACGATACGATCGACTATTGCAAGATGCGCTACAACCTTTTAGGTAATGCCAGTCACTGGTTCCCAGGCCAAAAAGCCGTAGCTTGCGGGGCGGAACGCCATCGCCTCGATGAATTAGACTTGCGCCGCTGCCTAGCCCACAGTCCCCACGCTGCTAAAATTCCCGGTATTCTCCAAGCAGCCGATCGGCTTTTTGGAGGCGAAGCCATCCAACGCTTGTCCCAAGAATAATCAAAAAAAACCCGGTTTCGAGACAGAAACCGGATTGGTGAACCGGAGCACGTGAGTTAGTTACGCGCATACAATTAGCCTATACTTGAGAAACTCTCACCACCATCGCCCATCCGTCTCATCCATTCGGGCGATACAACTTTTTTTCTCAACTCACTCCCATTTTGCTTTAATCTGAGATAAAACAGTTAATAATTCACTTAGGTACTTTTTATGACTCTCAAACGCCGAGATTTCTTGTATTTGCTGACGGCCAGCGTCGGAGCTATTACCGGAGGTGCTTGCCAAGCATCAGGAAATAATGTATCTCAAGCAAGTCCAATTGCAGAAAGCCCAAAAATAGCCCAAACTCCGGGGCCTTTTACACTGCCACCTCTGCGCTACGAATACAATGCTTTAGAACCGCACATCGATGCGCGGACAATGCAATTTCACCACGACAAACACCATGCCGCCTACGTTAAAAACCTCAACGATGCTGTCAGTAAATACCCGCAACTAAAAAATATCACTGCGGAAAATATGCTGCGAGATTTGAGCAAAGTGCCGGAAGATATTCGCACAACCGTGCGTAACAATGGCGGCGGACACCTAAATCACAGTATGTTTTGGGAAATCATGGGCCCCAACGGCGGCGGCGAACCCACAGGGGCAATTGCAACAGCAATCCAGCAAAATTTCGGCAGTGTGGACGATTTTAAAACAAAATTTAACGATGCCGGCGCCAAGCGTTTTGGCAGCGGTTGGGTGTGGCTAGTCCGTAATAAAGCTGGCAAACTTGAGATTACAACTACAGCAAATCAAGACACTCCTTTCATGGAGGGCAACTATCCAATTATGGGTAACGATGTTTGGGAACACGCTTATTATCTCAAATACCAAAATTTGCGCGCCGACTACTTAAAAGCTTGGTGGAATGTGGTTAATTGGGCGGAAATTAACAAGCGCTACGAACAGGCGATCGGGTAGTTTTCAATTAGATGAAATACAGGACACGGCCGATGAAATACAGGACACGGCAGTGCCGTGTCCCTACTAGCGCACGGGACGATCGAACTGCTGTACAACTTTCCGCAAGTAAACGCAGTGCCGCGCCCCCTGACTCGTCGGCGTTGTGAATGCTTCGACTGACTCAACTGTGCCGCCCAAATGCTCGATCGCCCTTTGCAACTCAGTTTCTTCCTCCACCGTCCAATTCCCACGGTAAAGTACAGCCAAACCGCCATTTTTCAGCAGAGGCAGCGCGCATTTAGCGCAGAGAGAAGCTGCTCCCACTGCTCGAAGAACGGCTAAATCATAAGCTTGTTTGTGCTGTGGCTGTCGGGCAATTTCATCGGAGCGGCCCAACAAAGTCGCCGCATTCTCTATCCCTAAAGACGGTACAACTGTTTCCAAAAAAGTAATTTTTTTGCGCGTAGAATCGAGCAAGGTAACTGATAAATGCGGCAGGGCGATCGCGATCGGCAGACCCGGAAAACCCCCACCTGTCCCGATATCGATCGCTTTCTGAACCGACTCGGCGGCCAATTCGGGATTTTCCGCCGAATTGTGATTAGTTGGCAGCAGTCTGGCAATTCCCCGCAGAGAATCCCACAAATGTTTTTCCCAAAACTCCATTGGCTCAGTAATTCGAGTTAAATTCAAGGAGCGATTTCCCTCGACAATTAACTCATAAAGTCGCTGAAATTGTTGTTGCTGCGACTCATTCGGCTGCCAATTCAGCGTTTTTTGCCACAACTCGTTCATCTGGGGCAACACAGGCATTTTAATATCATTCATCAGATTCTATTTCCACTCTTTTCTTTGAGTCCGCACAGGCGGACTTTGTTTGTGTAGTCGCGAATTTTATTCGCCGACAATTTCTTCAGTCCGCGCAGTCGGACTTTGTTTGTGTAGAAGCGAATTCTATTCGCTCCCAATTGATTTAGACGCGAATTCTATTAGCCGGGAAACCATTGGAAACGCCAAAAAAATCAAACGCAACTCGTTTCCTTAGCTTCTAATTTAGCCCGATCGACCTCTTGCAAATCCCCGTGGTTTAGAGTCCAAAATTTATCGGCTACACTCAACAAATCGCTAGCATCGTGAGTAACAATCAACAAAGTCCAGTGACTTTTCAACTTACTCAACAAGCTTACCAACTGCCGCCGCATCGACCAATCTAAACCCGCCGTCGGTTCGTCCAAAAGTAGCAAATGCGGCTGCCGAATTAGCTGCACCGCCAGGGCTACCCTGCGCTGTTGTCCGCCGCTCAAAGCGTGGGGGGAAGCGCGCAGCGGCAAATGTCCTAGTCCCACTTCTGCCATTGCTGAGTTAATTTGTTCTTGTCCCAATTCAGGATGCCCCAACCGCAATTCTTCTAAAATTGTGCCTCCGCAAAAATGCCTTTCGGGAAACTGGAATACTAACCCTCCTAACTGTTGCAAGTGTTCGGGTGTTAATTCCTGTTCCCGCCAACGGATATCGCCGCTAGTTTTTTCGGCTAAACCTGCTAATATTTCTAATAGCGTACTTTTGCCTGAACCGCTGCGACCCACAATCAGCCCCATTTGCTGCGATGGCAGTTCTAAGTTAATATTTTTCAGAATAGGATTCGGACAGGCGGTAGGATGATATACTAAGTTTTTTAGATAAAGCATTAACGGCAGTTGTTAGTTGGCAGTTGGCAGTTGTTAGTTGGCAGTTGTTAACACTCAACAGTCAACAATCAGAAAAATAGTTATTGTTGGAGGGGGGAACTTCTGGTTGTGCTATTGATAGTTAAGGCTGTTTTTGGCAGGGGTCGATCGCACACAATTATTTTACATAAATCTTAACAAAAATTTCCTTTTTTTTTCAGGAGTGGCGTTTGATTTTTCTGTTTTTTCATGGTATAGTTTAATAATGGAAATCTGTCCGTCAATATATTACAAGTCACACTCCCATTATTAAAATATACCTCAACAACCACAAAAAATCAAGCAAATTTCACTCTTTTTTTGGTGGCGGCCCGAAAGTCTGAAAATTTAACTCTCTTGTTTCTAGTTTACAGTATATTACATTGAGAGAATTGACGATGACGAAAACTCCTTTAGCATCGGTGGGCAAGCAAATGTTAAGTTCTAAACAGACAGTGCGGGCGATCGCCTGTGCAGGAGCGATCGCCCTCAGCATCTGCATTAACTCAGCAGTAGCGGGCGATCCCTTTCGCAGCAGCAACCCGCAGGCGATCGGGCCCAACACCGAAACCGCTTTCAAAACAATGTTTCAGCAAGGAAACTACAAACAAGCAAAAGCACAAGTTCAACAAGCACTATCCACCGAACCAAACGAGCCGCTAGCCTATGCAATGGCAGCCTCCCTCTCATACATCGAGCAGGACTTAAACTCGATGAATTCCTACGCGCAAAAAACCCGCGAAGTCGGCGAAAAATTGACTAAAACTAATCCATTGCGCGGCAATATTTACACAGCAGCAGGTCACTTTCTAGAAGGGGCGAACATTATAGCCAAAGAAGGAACAGCCAAAGGCGCGCCCCAAGCTTTGAGTAAATTGCGAGTAGTATTTCAATACCTAGAGGCCGCAGAAAAAATAGCTCCCAACGACCCCGAACTCAACCTAATCAAAGGCTACATGGACTTAATGCTAGCCACAAACCTGCCCTTTTCCAACCCCAACGAAGCCATTCAAAGACTCGAACAAAAAGCCTCTCCCCGCTACTTAGCTTATCGCGGCATGGCAGTAGGCTATCGAGACTTGAAAAAGTACGATCGCGCTTTAGAGTTTGCCAACAAATCCCTAGCAGAAACGCCCAACAATCCCGAACTTCTCTATCTAAAAGCACAAATTTTGTTCTCCAAATCCCAGGGAAAAGACAGCAACAAAACCTTACTTGAGGAAGCCCGAAAAAACTTCGACGCCGCCTTAGCAAAACCAGACCAACTGCCGCGCAGTTTAGTAGCCGAAATCTTCTTTCAGCAGTGCAGAACCCGTAACCGTCTCGACAGCCAATCTCGCGCCTGCGACCCGATGCGCGATAAAATCAGAGATGCAGATGGAGTCTGGGGGCCGGCAGCCTTACCACCACTATAAAAAGAGTCAGAGTAAAAGTCAGAAGTCAGGAGTCAGGAGGAAAATTTTCCCTGTCTCCCTCTCTCCCAATTTTCCTCTCTCCTACAATCCAATTCCTGCAATTCCATTCCCTTTCTTTGAAAAAATTGATGCAAGTAGAGTTTCGCGAGTTTAACCCCTTTGACCTCTGGATTTGGCTGAAGTTCAGCAACGTGCCTTCAAACGGTGAAAAACAGTATGTTGAAGAAGTGTTTGACTCTTGGTTTTTCTTGGGAAAACTCGGAGGATTTAATGCGGAAAATTTGCAAGTTCAAGATGAAGGCTTAGATATCAGCCAGATGAATTACGATGTTAATCTAGCCGACCAAAGTATGATGGCTTTGATGCACAATATGGGAGAAATGGAGTATCAAGGTTCTTGGGCTCGCTGCTGGTTTGATTTGGGCACTAGCGATGCAATTGGCCTCGATGTTTTGATTAATGTTTTCCAGCAACTCAGCAAAGAATTCGTAACGATTGAAAAACTGATTATTGGCGGGGAAAATAGAAACTGGCCCGTTGACAACAGTCGCCGTCGAGAGTCTTTTGCTGCTGATAATTAGTCATTAGTGATTACTCATTAGGGGCGGATTCTACTCGTTACTAGGCTCTGCCTGGTAACACATATCCGGAGGCTCTGCCTCCTATTTTGCTGCTCCGAAAGCGAGGCAGAGCCTCTGGACATTGATTCCTAGGCAGAGCCTAGGAACCAGTTAATGATTGATTACTAATTATGCAAAAAGGTAAAATTCGCGTAATTGTTTTAGGATTAATTCGATCGGGCGATCGCATCTTCGTGTCAGAATGCGAAGATCCGGTCAAACAAGACACATTTTACCGAGCTCTGGGCGGTGGCGTAGAATTCGGAGAGCACAGCATCGACGCTTTGCGAAGAGAGTTTCAAGAAGAAATTAAAGCCGAGTTAACAAATATCAAATATTTGGCTTGTTTGGAAAATTTTTTTATTTTTAATGGCCAAGCCGGACACGAACTAATACAACTCTATGAGTGCGAATTTGTCGATCGCAAATTTTATGAATTGGAGAGTCTGGATTTTGCAGACGGAGATGGGGAACATACTGCATTTTGGATGCCGATCGAGCGCTTTCGGTCGGGCGAATTGCGCCTAGTTCCAGACAAATTTATCGACTACTGCGAAGGCTAATAACTCAACCAATACCAAAAAACAAATACCTGATATGGGAGAATTACACCTAAAATATTTGCCGTAGATACTGTCTTGACCTGTCAAGGGGTAGCAGTCAAATAATTGGGGTCGAAAGGCTTTTGGGATTTTAAAAT